>DASVVI010000297.1:0-6278 GCA_036386635.1 Longimicrobium sp. | reverse complement strand
CGTCTTGGCGGTCCGGCCGGGTCGGAGGGTGGGCGCGATGAATCGCGCCCCTACCGGATCTGTGCGCGACGAACCAGCCCCTGCAAGCTCCCCCTCCCCCAGGCAGTTTTGGGGGAGGGGGATGCGTCGCGGAGCGACGCTGGGGGTGAGGGCTCACCCCCGGGCTCGCGGCTGCGGCGCCGCATGCGTATCTTGCCAGCCACGGCGGCGCCATCCAGGGCGCGGCGCAACGGCACCCGGACCGGATCGGCGGGCGATGGCGGAGGAGAACGGCCTGCACGCAGGCGATGTGGACGGCGAGGTGGCCGAGGCAGCCGTCGCCGAGGCCCAGACGCTGGGCGAAGAGGACCGCTGGGACGAAGCGCACTCCCTCCTCCTGGTCACGCTGGAGGAGCAGGGAGAGAGCGCGCTCCTCCTTTGCTGGGCGGGGATCGCCTCGCAGCGGCTGGGGAACGAGAGCGAGGCGTACGACTTCTTCCGCCGCGCCCTGGCGCTGCAGCCGGAAGACCCGTTCATCCTGGCCGCCGCCGGGAGCGGCGTGGCCATCTACGACGATCCGGACGCGGAGAGCGCGCTGCGCATGGCCGCGCTCACCTCGCCCGACTTTCCCTTTGCGCGCGCGGCGTACGGCGCGTACCTGGCGCGCGAGGGGCTCTTCGCCGAGGCGGTGGGGGAGCTGGAGGCGGCGCGCGCGCTGGCGCCCGAGGACGCGGAGATCCACGCCGACCTGGGTATGGCGTACCTGCTGGCGGGGCGCGCGGACGACGCATGGCTGCGCGGCGTGTACGGCCTGGCGCTGGTGGAGACGCGGCGCACCGAGGAGGGCGCCGAGCAGCTCCACCGCGCCGCCGCCGAACGCGTGGAGGACGTGGAGCTGCAGCTTCTCTCTGCCCTCTCCGCGGCGGGGGAGGGGTGGCAGGACGAGGCGTGGAACGCGCTCGCCCGCGCGCAGGACGCGGCCGACGCCAGCGACCACGAGATGATCCAGGAGGTGGAGGACGCGCTGGAAGGCGGCGACGAGGACGCCGTGGTGCTGCGTGACGACCTGGGCCCGTCGCTCCTCCGCGAGCGGCTCGTGCAGCGCGCGTGAGCACCCTTCCCGATCCGCAGGGGGACGCCGCGCCGCGGCCCGCCCCCGAGCCGCCCCCAACGCCCGCGCCGCACGACCCGCCGCGCCGCAAGCGGCCGTTGTTCGTGCTCGTCACCGTCGGCGCCGTGAGGCTGCTGATCCTGGTGGTCGCGCTGTGGGCGCTCACCGTGGCCGCCATCCACCTGTACGGCCGGCGCGACGAGGCGCGCCGCGTGGACGCCATCGTGGTGCTCGGCGCGGCGCAGTACGACGGCCGCCCCTCGCCCGTGCTGCGCGCGCGGCTGGACCACGCGGTCGCGCTGTACCGTCGCGGCATGGCGCCCGTGATCATCATGACCGGCGGCGTGGGCCCCGGCGACACCGTCAGCGAGGCGGTCGCCAGCCAGCGCTACGCGGTGAAGCAGGGCGTCCCGGCCGGCGCGATCCTCACGGAGCGCACGGGGCTCACCACGCTGCAGTCGATGGACGGCGTGGCGAAGCTGATGCGCGCTCGCAGGCTGCGGCGCGCCGTGCTGGTGAGCGACCCATTCCACATGCTGCGGCTGAAGCTGATGGCGATCCGCGTGGGGATCCGCGGCTTCACGTCGCCCACCCCCGACAGCCCCATCTCGCGCAGCCGCTCCGCGGAGCGGCGGTTCCTGATCCGCGAAAGCTTCGGACTACCCGCCGCGCTTCTCGGCATCCGGTGAGGCGCGGAACCCAACCCGGTGAACGGATGCTGATCCCGATCGAGCGATTCTCCCTGGACAACGGCCTGCGCGTGGTCTTTTCCGAAGACCACACCAACGCCGTGGTCGCGGTGAACCTGTGGTACAACGTGGGGAGCCGGAACGAGGCGCCCGGCAGCACCGGGCTGGCCCACCTCTTCGAGCACATGATGTTCCAGGGCTCGCAGAACGTGCCGGATACACAGCACATCGCCCACGTGGAGCGTGCAGGCGGCAACGTGAACGGCTCCACCTGGCTGGACCGCACCAACTACTACGAGACGCTTCCCGCGCACCATCTGGAGCTGGCGCTCTGGCTGGAGAGCGACCGCATGGGCTTCTTTCTCCCCGCGCTCACGCAGGAGAAGCTGGACAACCAGCGCGACGTGGTGAAGAACGAGCGGCGCGAGCGGGTGGACAACCAGCCGTACGGCGACTGGGACGAGCGCATGCAGGCGATGCTCTACCCGCCCACCCACCCGTACCACCACTCGGTTATCGGGAGCATGGCGGACCTGGACGCCGCCTCGCTGGACGACGTGAAGCGCTTCTTCAGCACCTACTACGCGCCGGACAACGCCGTGCTCTCCATCGTGGGCGACTTCGACGCGGCGGAGGCGCGGCGGCTGGTGGAGCGCTGGTTCGGCCCCATCCCGCGCGGCCCCGGGCTGCCGCCGCTGCCGGGAGAGCCGCTGCTGGAGCCGTTCGCGGTGGGCCGCGAGGTGCGCGACGTGGTGGAGGGCGACTTCGCGCTCGCCCGCGTTTACCTGGCGTACCGCATCCCGCCGTTCGGGTCGGACGAGTTCTACGCCGCCGACGTCCTCACGGAGGTGCTCTCGTCGGGGAAGTCGAGCCGGATGTACCGCGACCTCGTGCGCGACCGGCGCATCGCGCGCGCGGCGTCGGCCTTCTGCCTGCCCATCGTGACGGGCGCCGCCTCGCTGATGGTGCGCGGCATCTCGCCCCCCGGGGGCGACCCCGCGGCGCTTGAGGCGGCCATCCTGGAGCAGCTCGAAGCCGTCGCGAAGGAGGGCCCGTCGGCCGCGGAGCTGGAGCGCGCGCTGACGGGGCTGGAGGCGCGCAACACGCTGGAGCTGCAGCGCGTGTCCGAGCGCGCCGACCGACTCTCGATGCTCACCACCCTCTTCGACCAGCCGGAGCGCATCAACACCGAGCTGGACCGCTACCGCGCCGTCACCTCCGAGCACGTGCGCGCGCTGGCCGAACGGTACCTGCACGCGGAGAACCGCGTCGTCCTCACCTACGTGCCGCGCGCGGCGCAGGCGGTGGCCGCGTGAGCGGGGCGGACGATCGGGCGCAGGCGCCCACGCCGGGGCCGGTGCGGCCCTTCCACTTCCCCGCCGTGCAGCGCACCACGCTCGCCAACGGGCTGGAGGTGGTGGTGGCGGAGACGCGCCGCTTCCCCGTAGTGACGCTGGAGCTGGTCGCCAACGCCGGCGCCACCGCCGAGGAGGATGCCACCGCCGGCGTCGCCACCCTCACCGCGAGCCTGCTGGAATCGGGAGCGGGGGAGCGCACCGCCGACCAGATCGCGGAGACGGCGGACGGGCTGGGGATCACGCTGGACAGCAACACCGGGTGGGACGTGGCGCAGTGCGGCTTCACCTCGCTCCGTGCGCGCCTGGAGCAGGGGATGGAGCTCCTGGCCGACATGGCGCGCCGCCCCACCTTTCCCGAGGCGGAGGTGGAGCGGCTGCGCGTGGAGCGGCTGGGCACCCTGGCGCACCGCCGCACGGACCCATCCGCTGTCGCCACGGAGATCTTCAGCCGCTACACCTACGCCGCCCACACGCCGTTCGCGCGTCCCGTGAGCGGCACGTCGACGACCGTGGCCGCCCTGGGGCGCGAGCAGGTGGCCGCCTTCCACGCCGCGCGCTATGCCCCCGCGGGAAGCTCGCTGCTGGGCGCGGGCGACGTGGGGCTGGACGAGCTGGCGGCGCTGGCGGAGCGCTTCTTCGGGGACTGGAAAGGGGAGAGCCTCCCGGCCTCCGTCCCGGCGGTGACGCCGCGCAGCGAGCAGGCGACGGTGGTGGTGGCGCACCGGCCGGGCGCGGTGCAGAGCGAGATCCGGCTGGGACACGTGGGGGTGGAGCGCGACGCGCCGGACTACACCCCCATCCTGGTGATGAACAGCATCCTGGGCGGCTCCTTCTCGTCGCGGCTCAACATGAACCTGCGCGAGCGGCGCGGCTACACGTACGGCGTCAGTACGATCTGGTCGACGAGGCGGCAACGGGGCGCTTTCTACGCCTCCACCGCCGTGCAGACCGAGGTCACGGCGCACGCGGTGGAGGAGATCCTGCGCGAGATCCGCGGCCTGCGCGAGGCCGAGGTGCCGCACGACGAGCTTCGCGACGCGCGTGACTACCTGGCCGGCGTCTTTCCGCTGACGGTGGAGACCACCACCGGCGTCGCCGCGCGGCTGGCGGGGCTGGTGACCTACGGCCTCCCCATCGACTACTACCAGGGACACCGCGAGCGCGTCCTGTCCGTGACGGCGGAAGAGGTGCTGCAGGCGGCCCGCAGGCGCCTCCATCCGGAGCGCGCCGTCATCGTGGTGGCCGGCGACGCGGACCAGGTGCGGGCTCCGCTGGAGGCGCTGGGGATCGGCCCGGTGGAGGTGGTGGATCCCGCCGAAGTGCTCGACTGACCGCTTTGAACGCTGGCCAGCTTGTAGTCGATGCATCCGCAGCTCGCGGTCCTCAGACTCACTCAACGGCGCGTGTCGACCTGACGAGGTTCGCCTGTGCCCTCTCGTACTCTCGGATCCCGGGGATGGAACGGATGACGTCCAACCATCCGCCCGCCCAGGTCTCCAGGAGCGAACCCTCGGCATCCCGCGCGCGCTGGCGGCCGGGGCACCGCCGCAGGATGGCGACCCCCGGGCCAACGGACGAATCGTTCGCCACCAGCTGAAGTTCGGGGTAGGTGGTCAGCCATCGGCGGAGGACACGCTGCTCTCGTTCCCGCGCGGAATCGTCCAGCACGACGAGCCCATCGGGGGCCAACGCATCGAAGGCCGCGTGGAGCGCGCCCTCGCGCCCATATCTCCCGACAGGTGCGTCGACGAACACGAGATCGTAGGGTCCGCGGCGAGCAACGAGATCGTCGATTCCCGCGTACCCGTAGTACGGACCACGCCCGTCCACCGTCAGCCGGACGCATGCGGGGACCAGCTCCGCATCGACCGCATGGGATTTTTCGACGATCTCCCACGCTTCCTGGCACCAGACGGGGTTCTGCTCCACCGAGGTCAGCGTTCCCCCTCCCACTTCCTCCAGCGCGGCGGCCAGGATCCGCGAGGACATCCCGGCCCCGAACTCGAGTATGCGCGTGCGCCGGTCCGCGATGACGATTCGGGCCAGCACGCGCGCGACCTCCGCCGACACGGACCACGGGTTGGTGAGCTGAGCCGTGATCTCTTCCACCGCCGCGTATGTGGGGCCGTCGCGCCACTCTTCAGGCAGCGCCAGCGGGGGAACGGCCTTGACGAATCGGTTGTCCATGGCTGGAGCAGGGCCTCTCCGTGTGCGGGTTGCCTCGTCTAGAGCCACACGGCTCGGGCAATTACCTCGCCGGGGAAGCGACCCTCGCGGTGCGCGCCGGGACGTTGGGCGGCGCTCGTCGTCATCGAAGTTGGATTCGGGTGCCGAGCGGTCGCATCCGTCGCCCGGACCTCGCGCGCGATGTTGCGCCGCCCCGCGCTCAAGTTGACAGGGCCACGCCGCATCCCTGATCTTCGTGCCACGCATTCCGTGACTTCTGACAAGGAAACGCCACTGAAGGATCTGCGCGCGCTGTACCGCATGATGAGCCGGCCGCGCCGGAAGGATCTGCTGCTCCTGCTCGCGGTAATGCTCCTGGCGGCGGCGGCGGAGGTCGCGATCATCGGCTCGACGGTCCCTTTCCTTCTGCTGGCGCTCACCCCCGACCGCGCGCCGCCTCTTCCGTGGCCGACCGCGCCGGGCGGATCGAGCCTGATCGCCGCCGCCATGCTCCTGTCCGGGGCCGCGATCGTAGCGGCGCTGGTGCGCCTGCTCCTCGCCGGGATGAGCCAGAGCTTCGCGCTCAAGCTGGGGCATGAGCTCGGCACGACGATGTTCAGCCGTATGCTGCGCCAGCCGTACGGCTACTACGTGGCGCGGAACACGAGCGAGCTGCTCGTGGGGATGGAAAAGGTCCAGACCGTGGTGCACGGCCTTCTGCTCCCCGTGGTACAGGGGGTGAGCGGGGGAGTGCTCGCGCTGTGCGTGGCCGCGCTCCTCTTCCTGCTCAACCCTTACGCGGCAGCGCTCGTCGCGCCGACCCTGGCGGCGGTGTACTTCGCCATCAGCGTCGTGACGCGACGGAGGCTGAAAAGCAACTCCGCGATCGTTTCACAGAGCTCGACCGCGCGTATGAAGCTGGTACGCGAAGGTCTCGGCGGGATTCGCGACATCCTGCTGGACCGATCGCAGGCG
>DASVVI010000296.1:0-2367 GCA_036386635.1 Longimicrobium sp. | reverse complement strand
TGGGGAATATAACGGGCGGGGGTAGGGGGCGCACGGGCTGGCCCCCTCCCCCCGGCCCCCTCCCCCGCCTGCGGGGGCGCAGGGCGGGGGAGGGGGAGAACTCCGTGTGTGCAGCACAGATCCCGTAGGGGCGCGATTCATCGCGCCCGTGCCCGCCGCCGCTCCGTGGCCGGTGGGTCCGAGTGCGCGCCGGTTGTGCGCCGTCCAGGCTGGGTTTGCGGGGAAACACCCGGCGCAACAAAATGGAGGGTACTCGTCCTCGCGCCTGCGCCATTCAACCGCTGAAACGATGAAGACCGTTGCCTCGCCCCTGGTGGTCGTGTGCTGCGCCCTGATGCTCCCCGCGTGCGCCTCGGGCGGCGGGGGCGCGCCGCCGAGCCCCGCTGCTGCGACGTCGGGAGCTCCGGCCGATACGACCCGCGTGTACGACGTGGAACAGGTGACGGTGAAGCCGAGGCTGGCCAACACCACCTCCGTAGCGCGGGCCCTGGAGCAGAACTACGGAGGCGTGCAGCGCGACGCGGGACTCGAGGGCACCGTCCACCTCCGAATGGTCGTCGAGAGGGACGGCCGCACCTCGTCCATCGTGGTCGTGCGGAGCAGCGATGCGCTGTTCAACGACCCGGCGATCAACGTCGCGCGGGCCATGCGCTTCAACCCCGCCCAGGTGAACGGCGTGCCGGTACGCGTCAGCATGGAGCTCCCGATCACCTTCAGGCCGAATCCCTGACGGCAGCCAAGAGCGGGTTCACACAGGAGACAAGGGAGCAAGAAGAGAACGGCGGGAGGGCTGATGAAAGTGCGCACCGATGCTCTTGTAATTGCAGACGATCAATTTTAAGATCGAAATGCGCCAGCGCGCGACACTTTTCTTCACCCGCCAGGAGGAGAGACCATCGTGAGAGCGAGAGCATTGGCAGTGTTTACCGCCCTGATCGCCGGAGCCGGAGTGTCCGCCTGCTCCGATGGGCCGGTAGCGCCGGACGCGCCCAGGGTCGGGCCGGAATCCCGGATGGCGCCGGTGTTCGCGGCGGCGCCGGGCGCGGGGATTCGCGGACGGTACATCGTGGTGTTCCATCCGGGGGCGGACGCGGCCGGGGCGGCGCGGCAGGTGGTGGCCGCGCACGGCGGCGAGCTGCACTACACGTACTCGCGGGCCCTGACCGGCTTCGCGGCCACCCTCCCGGCCGCGGCCGTCGAGGCGCTGCGGCGCAACCCGCAGGTGAGGTACGTGCAGGAGGACGGGATCGCGACCATCAACACCACGCAGAGCAACGCACCCTGGGGGCTCGACCGCATCGACCAGCCCAACCTCCCGCTGAACGGCACCTACACCTACACGGCGACCGGCGCGGGCGTGCGCGTCTACGTCATCGACACGGGGATCCGCACCGACCACGTGGAGTTCGGCGGGCGCGCCTCGGCCGGGTACGATGCGTACGGCGGCACCGGGCAGGACTGCAACGGGCACGGAACGCACGTGGCCGGCACCGCGGGCGGCAGCACCTACGGCGTGGCCAAGGGCGTGACCCTGGTGGGCGTGCGCGTGCTCGACTGCAACGGGTCCGGCAGCTGGAGCGCCGTGATCGCCGGGGTGGACTGGGTGACGCAGAACCACGTGAAGCCCGCGGTCGCAAACATGTCGCTGGGCGGGGGCGCCTACACGGCGGTGGATGACGCGGTGAACAACTCGATCGCGGCGGGCGTGACGTACGCCATCGCGGCGGGCAACGACGGCGCGGATGCCTGCAACTACTCGCCGGCGCGCGTGGCGGCGGCGCTCACGGTGGGCAACTCCACCTCTTCGGACGCGCGCGCGGCCACCTCCAACTATGGGAGCTGCCTGGACCTCTTCGCGCCGGGCACCGACATCACCTCCGCGTGGCACACCAGCAGCACGGCCACCAACACCATCAGCGGCACCTCGATGGCGTCGCCGCACGTGGCCGGCGTGGCCGCGCTCTACCTGGAGGGCAACCCCACGGCGGCGCCCGCGACGGTGGCGTCGGCCATCATCAACGCGGCGTACACCAACAAGCTGACGAACATCGGCACCGGCTCGCCCAACCGGCTTCTCAACTCGCTGGTGCCCGGCAACCAGCCGCCGCCGCCGCCGCCGGGAGGCGGCCCGCTGACGGCCACGGTCGTCGGCTGCGACATGTACTCCTACACCACGTACAGCTGCACCGTCACGGCCAGCGGCGGCAGCGGCACCGGGTACAGCTTCACCTGGGCGTACGGCGGGGAATACTACGATCAGGGCGGAGTGAGCAAGGCGTACGTCACGTGCAACAAGAACGGCTCGTATCCCTACTATACCAGTGGGTACATGAGCTCCTACGGAACCGTGACGGACAGCAACGGCAA
>DASVVI010000295.1:0-2176 GCA_036386635.1 Longimicrobium sp. | reverse complement strand
GAGCTTCAGCGGCGCCACCTGGCGCGGCATCGGGACGATGGCTGGCGCGATGGTGCCATCCCTTCTGCTCCTCTTCGCCCTGGCGCGCCCGCTCAACCTCTTCGCGGTCGGCGAGGAGACGGCGGCGTTCCTGGGCGTGCGTACGGAGCGCACCAAGCTGCTGGCGTACGGCACGGCCTCGCTGCTGACGGCTGCCGCGGTGGCGGTCAGCGGGGTGATCGGCTTCGTGGGCCTCGTGGTCCCGCACGTGGTGCGCATGCTCTGGGGCGGCGACCACCGCTTCCTCCTCCCAGCCTCCGTGCTGCTGGGCGCCACCTTCGCCGTCCTCGCCGACACGCTCGCGCGCACCGCCGCCGCCCCCACCGAGCTCCCCATTGGGGTGGTGACGGCGTTCGTTGGGGTACCGTTCTTCGTGTACCTGCTGCGGCGGAGGATGGCGTGAGCGGGTGGCGCTGCGATGGGGTCACCTTCCGCTACCCCGAGGCGGATGTAAATGCGCTTGAGGGCGTGTCGATGGAGGCACCCGCCGGCGGATGCACCGCCGTGCTCGGCCCCAACGGATCGGGGAAGAGCACCCTCCTGCGCATCCTCCTCGGCACCCTGACCCCCGGTGCGGGAACGGCGGAGTTCGACGACCGTCCGCTCGCGGCCTGGAGCCGTCCCGAGCTGGCGCGCGCGGTAGGCGTGGTGCCGCAGGGCGAGGAGGCCGCCTTCCCCATCTCCGTGCGCGAGCTGGTGGCGATGGGACGCTACCCGCACCTGGGCCCCTGGCGCCGCGAGGGTGCCGCCGACCGCCGCGCAGTGGACGAAGCGATGCGCCGCTGCGACGTGCACGACCTCGCCGCGCGCCCCGTCGCGAACCTATCCGGCGGCGAGCGGCAGCGCACGCGGGTGGCGCGGGCGCTGGCGCAGGAGCCGCGCGCCCTCGCCCTCGACGAGCCCACCGCCGCGCTCGACGTCAGCCACGAGATGGCGATCTGGGAGCTTCTCCGCGACCTGGCGCGCGCTGGGACGACGGTGCTGGTCGTGACCCACAACCTGAACCTCGCCGCGCGCTACGCCGACCGCCTCGTCCTCCTCCACCGCGGTCGCATCGCCGCCGCGGGCACCCCCGCGCAGGTGCTGACGCGCGACACCGTCGAACGCGTGTACGGCTGGCCCGTGCGCGTCGTCCCGCACCCTGGCCCCGGCCCCGACGCCGGCGCCCCCCAGGTCGTCGCCCTCGCCGGAGAGACGTGCGGCACCATGCACGTGCGCGCGGAGGATGGACATGCGGCGTAAAACGGGGGGTGGGGCCCGGGCCGGTGCCCAAGCCCGGGCGATTGAAATCGCGGCAACAACAGCACAAAGTCCGCCTTCGCGGACTCGCGGGCGAGGTCCGCGCGCGTGGCGGGATGCCGGCGCGGCGGGGGACGCGGCCCAGGAGCGAATGAGTTCGCCGCTCAACCCACACGAAGCCCGCCTTCGCGGACTGGCCGCCGCGTGCGAGACGGCTTCAGCCGTCTTCCCGTGGTTCCAGCCGGGGGATTCATCCCCCGGCGATGCCGGCCCCCGCGCGATGCCCGCCGCCGCGCGCCCATCCACGCGCGCAACCTGCGAAGGCAGGTTTCCCGCGGTTGTTGCAGCGGTTTCAACCGCCGGGAGAGCCTGGCCGCTCGCCCTCCTCCTCCTCCTCTTCCTCCTCGCCTCCCCCTCCCCCGCCGCCGCGCAGTACCCGGCGGAGGTTCGCGGGCGCGTGACCGAGCGCGGGACCGGCGCCGCCGTCCCCGGGGCGCGCGTGGAGGCCGAGGGCGCCGCCGCTGTCGCCGGGCCGGACGGCGCGTTCCTGCTGCGCGGCGTGTCGCCGGGGACGCGGGAGGTGCGGGTGACGGCGCTCGGGTTCGGGGAGGGGCGCTTCAGCGTGGAAGCGGCCAACGGGCGCACCGTCACGCTCCTCGTCGTCCTCGATCCATCCGCCATCGCGCTGGACGCGATCCGGGTGCGGGCGGCGCGCGACCCAGCGGGGACCACGGTGCTGGACCGCGCGGCCATCGAGGCGTCCGGCGCGCGCGAGCTGGGGGAGGTGCTCCGCGACCAGGCCGGGGTGGTCGTCACGCGGCAGGGCGGGCCGGGGTCGCCCACGCGTGTCTCCATCCGCGGGAGCAGCGCGAACGAGGTGCTCGTGCTCCTGGACGGC
>DASVVI010000294.1:0-3751 GCA_036386635.1 Longimicrobium sp. | reverse complement strand
GAGCTGCGGTACGCGCCGCGGCCCGGCGGCGGCAGCGAGTTCGTCATCCTCCTCCCCGCCGTGGATCCCGCGGAGCTGGCGGCGATGTAATCTCACACAGAGCCGCAGAGGAAAACGGCAAGAACGGAGAAAGGGCTCGTGCCGCTCCTCTGCGTCTTGTAGTACCCCTCTGTGTCTCTGCGTGAGACTGCCGTTCTTTGTGACTTCTTAATGCCGGCGGCGCGGATCTTTGTGCGTTCTTGATGCTCGGGGGGTGATCTTGGATGGTCCGGGAATGGGGCCATCCTTGAAACGAGCGTCTGATGAACCGCACCGATTCCGACCCGCGAAGTAGCTACCTCGCGGCGCTTTCGCTGGGCGCGCTGGGGGTCGTCTACGGCGACATCGGCACCAGCCCGCTCTACGCGTTGAGGGACGCGTTCCTGAAGGAGCACGGAGTGCTGCCCACGCCCGGGAACGTGCTGGGGGTGCTCTCGCTGATCTTCTGGGCGCTGATCCTCATCATCTCCGTCAAGTACCTCGTCTTCATCCTGCGCGCGGACAACGGCGGGGAGGGAGGGATCCTCGCGCTGACCTCGCTGGTCACGCCGGCGCGTGAGGGTGGCGGGGGGCGCGTGATCCTCCTGCTGGGGCTCTTCGGGACGGCGCTGCTGTACGGCGACGGGATGCTGACGCCCGCCGTGTCCGTGCTCTCCGCCGTCGAGGGGCTGGAGGTCACGACCCCGATGTTCGAGCCGTGGACCGTCCCCATCACGATCGCGATTCTGGTGGCGACGTTCTCCATCCAGAGCCACGGAACGGCGGGGGTGGGAAAGGTGTTCGGGCCGGTGACGATGGTGTGGTTCGCCACCATCGGCGCGCTCGGCCTGCGCTGGATCGCGCGCGAGCCGGGGGTGCTGTGGGCCGTGAACCCGCTCCACGGCGTGCGCTTCTTCGTGGAGAACGGGTGGAACGGCTTCCTCGTGCTCGGCGCCGTCTTCCTGGTGGTGACCGGCGGCGAGGCGCTGTACGCGGACATGGGGCACTTCGGCAGGAAGCCGATCCGCCTGGCGTGGTTCTGCGTGGTGCTTCCCGCGCTGCTGCTCAACTACTTCGGGCAGGGGGCGCTGCTGATGCACGACCCCGCGGCCGTCGTCAACCCGTTCTACCGCATGGTGCCGTCCTGGGCGCTGTACCCCGTGGTGCTCATCGCCACGGCGGCGACGGTGATCGCGTCGCAGGCGCTGATCTCGGGGGCGTTCTCGCTGACGATGCAGGCGGTGAAGCTGGGCTACGTGCCGCGCATGCGCATCGAGCACACCTCCGAGCGCCAGGCGGGGCAGATCTACATCCCGGCGGTCAACTGGGCGCTGATGCTGTCGTGCATAGCGCTCGTCGCCGGCTTCCAGTCGTCCAGCCGGCTGACGGCGGCGTACGGCGTGGCGGTGACCACCACCATGGTCATCACCACGATCCTCTTCTTCACGGTGGAGCGCGCGATCTGGAAGTGGAGCCTGCCCGTCTCCATCGCCGTCGCCGGCTTCTTCCTGGTGATCGACCTCGGATTCTGGGGCGCGAACATCATCAAGGTCCCGCACGGCGGATGGTTCCCGCTCGCCGTGGGTGCCGTGGTGTTCACCCTGCTGACCACCTGGAAGAAGGGCCGCCGCATCCTCGCCGAGCGGCTCCAGGAACGGACGCTGCCGCGCGAGCTCTTTCTGCGCGAGGTGGAGACGAGCCCGCCCGCGCGCGTGCCCGGCACGGCGGTCTTCATGTACAGCGACCCGACCGGCACGCCCCCCGCGTTGCTGCACAGCCTGAAGCACTACAAGGCGCTCCACCAGACGCTCGTCTTCCTCTCGGTGGAAACGGGCGAGGTGCCGTACCGCGACGCGGAGGAGCGCGCCCGGGTGACGCGCCTGGGCGACGGGATCTTCCAGGTCGTCCTGCGCTACGGCTTCATGGAGGACGTCGACATCCCCGCCGCCCTCCACGATCTACACCATCCGGGCCTGTCGATGCGGCCGATGGAGACGAGCTACTTCCTGGGCCGCGAGACGCTGATCTCGTCGAAGCGCCGCGGGATGGCGCGCTGGCGGGAGAGGCTGTTCGCGCTGATGTCGCGGAACGCGGGGAGCGCGGGCTCGTACTTCCGCCTTCCGCCCAACCGCGTCGTCGAGCTCGGCGCGCAGATCGAGCTCTGAGGCTGTCCGGTATCCACCGTCTTGCGCGCTTCTCACCGTCGGCATGCGAAAAACAACCGTGACGGCGGGAGGGAAGCGATGAAAAGGATGCTTGCGGGTATGGCGACGGCGGTCCTGGCGCTCGGCGGCTGCGATCAGGACCGGGTCGCGGGTGGGGACGATGCGGGACGGCCCGCGTGCGCACGGGTCGAGGGCACGGCCGCCGTCACTTTCACCACGGATGAGGGCGCCAGCCTGACTCCCACGGCGGGCGTGCTCACCGGCGTCAAGTACACGCGCGGGCTGGCGGCGCTCAGCGGCTCCACCCTCCTCGCGGCCCACGCGGGAACCCTCCTGCGGTCCGCCGACGCGGGGTGCAGCTGGACGCAGGTGGGCACCCTCCCGAACGTCTACGTCGCGCTGGTGGCGGCCTCGCCCACGCTGGCGTACGGCTATCCGGACGGCCCGGCCGGCCTCTATCGCGTAGGGGTCGATGGAGCGGTCCAGACCCTGACCTCGCCCGTTCCGGGAGTGCGCGGGCTGGCGGTTCGCGAGGGGCGCCCCGACAACCTGCGCGTGGCGGGGGAGACGGGTCAGATCTTCGAATCGGAGGACGGGGGCGCAACCTGGCACGGCGTGGGCGTTCGGGTACCCGCGAGCACCGTGTACAACGTCGCCTTCGACCCCGCCAACTGGGACCACGCCGTCGCCGGCGCGCCGAACTCGGGCGCGTGGACCACGGAGGACGGCGGCCGGAGCTGGACGAGGGCGCAGATCGCTTCCTCCACCCCGCAGCGCAACCAGAACGTCTTCCGCCTGGCGATCTCGCCCGTGGACCCGAGCATCGTGTGGGCGGCGGGGCTCGACATCACGGAGGAGGACCGGGTGTCGCGCTCGGGGCGGCACACGTACCTGTCGCGCGACCGGGGACGGACCTTCGCGCCCGTGCTGTCCGAGAGCGATGGCACCCCGGGCGAGCCGGTGACCATCATCAACGGCTTCGTCATGGAGCCGCACCCACGCGACCCGCAGGTGCTGTACATCGTCTTCAGCGCGAGCACCGGGAACTACGGCACGGACATCATCCGGCTCGATGCCGGCACCGGGACCCACTCCGTGCGCCACAACCCGTATCACGACGTCAGCGAGATCACCTTCGCCCCGGGCCGCCCCGGCGTGATGTACCTGGGCCTCGGCGTCGAGCAGCGATGTGACCCCGGACCTTGCCGCCCGTAGCGTGACGGAACGCAGCCCGGCTGCCGCCCCCGCGGTCAGCCGGGCTCTCGCGTCATGGCGGAAGCAGCGCCACCCCGCATCGTCAGCAGCAGCATCCCCAGGCTCCACGCGAACGCGACGAGCGCCGCGAACGGCCCGACGTTCCGATCCGCGTTCAGGGTGCCGTACAGGTGCACGACGATCACCAGGAGCGCCGCGGCACGCACCAGATTGTTCGCCGCCGCGCCGCGCCGCCAGCGCGCCACCACCGCCAGCAGCAGCAGCGCCGTGCTCGCCGCGCCGAAGACGCCGACCCAGAACGGCTGCACCTCGCCGCCCTGGATGCCACGGATGTACAGCTCCTGCACGCCCCC
>DASVVI010000293.1:0-6172 GCA_036386635.1 Longimicrobium sp. | reverse complement strand
TTTCCCGTGCGAGCTCGCACCAGCCGGGCGGCAGGAGGGTTGTAATCACCTCCCACTCGCGATTGAGGGTTGTTGCGTCCATGAGGGCACAGCATAAACTCCCCTTGGGACGCAGTCAACCTAAGTTAGCGCTTATGGGCTGAAGCCCCCGGCTGGAACCACGCGAAGGCGGCTGAAGCCGGCTCGTGCGCCGCCGGCAGCGGAGCACCGCCCATGCCGGCAAACTCCCCCTCCCCCAGGCAGTTTGGGGGGAGGGGGATGCGTCGCGGAGCGACGCTGGGGGTGAGGGCCTACTCCCGCACCACCCGCTTCACCATCGCGCCGGAAGGCAACGAGGTGCCCGCGCCGGCTACCTGGTTGACGATCGCCAGCTCCTCGATGGGGATGCTGGAGGGGTAGCGGGTGTTGAACTGGGCCAGCGTCATGGCCTGCGGCAGGCGCACGATGCGGATGCGGTTGGGGCGGATGTTGAGGACAGCCGGGTCCGTGACCGACGCGAAGCTGTTGAGCGTCTGGCGAAAGGTGCCCTCGTACTGCTGGAAGACCTGACCCGGCGAGTACGCGAGCACCTGGTACACCTGCCCGTCCTTCTCCAGCCACTGCGCGATCCCGGCGATGATCCCCTGCTGCGTCTGCGCCTGGAAGTAGACGACCACCGCGGGGAAGCCGTTCACCGTGGTGCGCCCGCCCTGCCCGGCCTGCACCCCCTGCTGCTGGAAGAAGCGCCGCGCCGCGTCGTCCGCGGTGCGCACCTGCTCGGCCAGGGTGAGCTGGATGATGGCGTCCTGGCGCGCGCTGCCGCCGGTCACCGCCTGCGGCAGGTTCTGCGTCCGCCATCCGCTGGGGAAGACGATGGAGAAGCGCAGGTCGGGATGCAGGAAGATTCCCTGCTGGAAGTACCCCTGCCGCGGGTTCTCGCCGTACACCAGCCCGTTCAGCCGGTTGAGGTACGACGCGGTTTCGACCCTCGTCGCGGTGCCGGCGGGGACGGTGGCCGCGCGCCGCTGCACCGATGCGATGCGCTCCGGCTCGCCGGGGTGCGACGCGAGGTAGCTGGGAAGCGGGCTGCGCCCCGAACGGGCCCGCTCCGTCTCGCTCACGCGCTGCAGCGATTGGAAGACGCGCGCCATCTCGCGGGCGTCGTAGCGCTGGCCCACGGCGTAGCGGAAGCCCAGGTCGTCAGCCTGGCGCTCGGCGTCGCGGCTGTAGCTGAGGAAGAGGAGCTGCAGCCCGCCGCTCGCCAACCCGCCCAGGTTCTGGAGGCGCGGCACCAGCACGGTCCCCAGCCCCAGGCCGATCTGCGCGAGCTGGGCGCGGCTCATCATGGTGACCTGGTGCTTGGCGGTCACGTGCCCGATCTCGTGCCCCAGCACGCTCGCCATCTCCGCCTCGGAGTTCATCAGCGCGAGCATCCCGCGGGTGACGAAGATATAGCCGCCGGGGAGCGCGAAGGCGTTCGGCGTGGGATCGTCGACCACGCGGAACGTCCACGGCAGCGCCGGGCGCTCCGATGCCGCCGCCAGCGTGCCACCGACGCTCTGCACGTAGCGCTGAAGGGCCGAGTCCGGCACCAGCCCGATCTCCTGCGACACCTGCACGGCGGACTGCTGCCCGAGCTGCACCTCCTGCGCTTCGGAGACCAGCGAGAGCTGCCTCCGTCCGGTCACCGGGTTCGTCGCGCACCCGGCCGCCAGCACCAGCACCGCGGCGCACCCGCACCGCCCCCTGAGCGAAGCCATCATCGTCCCTCCCCGTGGTTTGCCTGGACCACGGGTAGGATGGGCAAGTTCCGCTCCCGATTCACTCGCCGCGCCATTGGATTCGCCAGACGACGCCGCGGGAGTCGTCCGACACGTAGAGCGCGCCATCGGGACCCACGGCCAGCCCGCTCGGACGAGGCCGACGCCCGCTCCACGGCCGCCCGCTGCCCGCACCGCGGAAAAAGGTCTCGGGCCGGCCGAACCCGTCTGCGCTCCGGGGCAGGAACTCGACCGAGTAGCCGGTCGCCTCCAGCGGGTGCCGGAAGATGGAGCCGTGCAGCGCGACGAACATCCCGCCTCGATAGCGAGCCGGAAAGCGGGCATTGTGGTAGAACGCGATGGCCATCGGTGCGGCGTGGGCCGCAAAGGCCGCGATGGGCCGCTCGCCTGATGCGCAGGGCACCGGCGCGCGCGCGGTCCCGCCGTACGCCGGCGCGCGCACCATGCGGCCGAGTGCCGGATCGTACATGCAGTACGGGAACCCGTAATCCCCGCCGGCGCGAATGCGGAAGAGCGTCTCGCCGGGCTTCGCCGCCGCATCCTCCGCCGTGAACCCCGCCTCCGGCCACCATCGGTCGAGGTGGTCGATCCCGTGTGGCGCGGCGTAGATGCTCCCGTCGCGCTCGTCCACCCCCAGCGCGACCGAGTGGCGGAGCCCCGTCGCGTACCGGTTCGCGCGCAAAGGGCTGACGGGCTTGGCGATGGGAAGGAGCGCGCCGGGGAACCGCCAGATGCCCCCGCTCGTCTCCAGCTCGTGGCACGGCTGGTCGCCGCGAAGGTCGCGCCCCGGAAAGTCGCGCTCGCACGCGTTCGACGGCGCGCCGATGTTCACGTACAGCGCGCCGTCGGTGCCCAGCGCCAGGCTCCGCGCGCCGTGCTCCAGCTCTGGGATGCCATCGACGAAGACTTCGGGCTCCGCGCGCGGCACGATCTCGCCCCGCCGCAGCCTCCACCGGTACACCCGGCCCCACGCGCCCAGAAACAGGTGCTCTCCGCCCATCGAGATCCCCGATCCCGCCTCGGGCCCAAACGCCTCGCGCAGATCCGCGCGCCCGTCCGCGTTGGTGTCGCGCAGGGCGAGCACGCCCCCCGCGCGGGACCCCTCCCGCCAGCGCGCCACGTACACGTCCCCCCACGGAGCCACGGCCAGATGGCGCGCCGGCCCCACGTCCTCCGCGAACAGCTGCGCGCAGAACCCAGGCGGAGTCGCCACCGACCGGTCGCAGCCGTCATCGCCGCCGGCGCACCCGGCGACACCCACCAGGCAGGCGGCCACGCTCAGCATCGCGAGGCGGATGGCTCCAAGACCAGGGCCCGGTCGTGCAGGCATATTCCCTTTTTGCTGCGAACAGATCCACTCACAATACATCAGGTAGCGATATAACGTCTATGGATATATACGCACGCACTCCCGCGCCCGTCAATGACAACGGGCGCGCAGTAAGCTACGACAGAGGACTACTTCGACCTAGTGGGGTTATCCACCGCCGCCTGCACGGCCGCGAGTGCCTGTCGCCCGAAGCGGCGCTGGAGGATGCCGACGACGGGCCCGCCCAGCCGCGCCATCCAGTGCCAGGCGCGTGCGTACGCCAGAATCTCGAAGCGCACCACGTCCGTCGAGCGGTCCCACTGCACCTGGAAGCGCTCCTCGCCGGTCTCGCTGTGCAGCGGCAGCGTGCCGATGGCGAAGGCAAAGGTGCGCATCGCGGGCGTATCCGTCTCGTCCACGTAGACGATGCGGCACGGGTTGATCGACCAGAACCCCAGGTGGCTCACGATCGTGGCGAAGACGGTCCCCGTCGCGACGGGCGGCGATGCGGGATGCACGTACGTCCACGCGAGGTCGTACATCGCCCACCTCCGCAGCGCCGCGACCCCGCGCAGGAACGTCTCCTCGCCGGAGCCGAGCCGCGTCTCGTGATGGTTGCGCGGGTACCCGGCCGGCACGTCGCCGGATGCCGTCATCCCCGGCATCGGATAGGTCAGCTCCTGGTTCTCCCTGGCGAGCACGCCCTCGATAAGCGCGGGCGAAGGTCTGCGAATCACGAACATTGGGAGGCCTGTGGGAGGATGATCATGCGCAGAAGCGTCGCTACGGCCGTGCGGTATCCGGCACCGTCGTCACCCGCATCCCGCGCTCGGGGTGCCGGCGGTCGAAAGACACGGTCCTGAGGCTGTCGCCGGGGATGTAGGACGTGATCGACCACGGCTCGCCGCGAAGCTCGATCGAGTCGTCCAGCGGGTCCCGCGTCCGCAGGCACGATGCAATCAGCGCCGACTGCGCCCTGGCCACGCGGAGCGCCGAATCCACCGCGGCCCAAACCAGGTCCGTCTCCTCCCCCGCCGCACAGTATCCGCTCCCGCCATCCGCACGCGACAGCCCCGTGGTGCGGATCAGCAGGTAGATCCATCCCTCGCCGCTCCGCTGTGCATCCAGCAGCGTGTGCCTGTAATCGCCCGAGCTGTTGACGTGCTCGAGCAGCGACGCCGTCGTCCGCGCCCGCCCATCGGACAGCGTAAGCGTCGTGTCCTCCAGCACCACCCGCACCGACCCGAACAGCGTAGTATCCACGTGACTGGCCGGAGGTGCGTGCAGATCGGAACTCACCGCCGGCGCCGGAACGACGGATGGCGCGGTGTCCGCAGCGGACCGCGCCATTTCCGCCTTCTCGCCGGCCACGTCCTTCGCAGCGTTCTCCGGTGCCGGCGAACCGCACGCGCTGACCATCACGGCCGCTACCACCGCCGTTCCCAACCTGCGGAGCGCCCTTCGCGCGAGCACGCCAACCCCGGCCACCGCTACGATCAGGAATGCAGCCGCGGCAACCTGGTACCAGGTCCCAATGCGCCGCCAGTAAGCGGTCGCCGCAGGCTCTGCGGCGGCACTCGCGAACGAGCCCGACATCACAGCGCCCGAATACGCGAAGACAAACCCCAGGAGGCCGAGCAGCGCGGCGACGGCAGGCAGGTACCGCCGCACGCGGAGACCAGCACTTCTACGAGGATGCATGAAGGTGTACGAGCAGGTAAGCGGAATGGGACTAGGGCAACAGTGCAGGGCGAAGGGAGCTCAGCTCGTCCCGGAGATCCTCGGCCGGGTAGTCGATGAGGGGAATGCCATGCCTCTGGCACGCGGCGGCGAAGGTAAGGCGGTCTACTTCAGCGAACTCGGCGGCGGCGCCGGCCGACATCTCGCCAGCATGAAACATGAGCAGAGCCGCGTACAGCTTGATGCGCCTGCCCAGCTCCGCCGGCGTGCTGTCGAGGAAGTACTGCTCGGGGACGTCTAGCGTGATCTGCATCGGCCACTCTGGTGTGGGGCGCGTGCGGTACCGAGGGAAGCGTGGAGCAAATGCCGGCCCAGCGCAACCGGAACTGCCGTAGCGGCGCGGACGTTGCTCCCAGTGCGCGTGCCCGGTACACTTTCCCGGCGCGGTGAGCGCACCCGCATCCTCGTACCGCAAGCAGATGCCCCGACGACAGCGCACATCCGACTCCGCATCCGCCCTCCGGGGCACGGACGAGCTGTACCGCCTGCTCGTGGAGAACGTGACCGACTACGCCATCTTCGTGGTGGACGTGGACGGCCGCGTCGCCACGTGGACGGAGGGGGCGGAGCGGCAGATGGGATACGCCGAGGACGAGATCCTGGGCCGCCACCTGGCCGACCTCTACCCGCCGGAGGACCAGGAGAGCGGGTCGCCCGGGCGCGACCTGCACACCGCGCGCACAGAGGGGCGCTGCGAGGGCGTGGCGTGGCGCGTCCGCAAGGATGGCACGCGGCTGTGGGCCAGCGTGGTGATAACCGCCATCCGCGACGCGGACGACCAGGTGGTGGGCTACGGCCAGATCACCCGCGACCTGACCGAGCGCCGCGAGGTGGCCCGCCGCTACGAGGAGAGCCGCCAGCGCTACCGGTCCCTCTTCGAGAACAATCCCAACGCCATCTGCTCGTTCGACCTCGACGGCACCCTGCGCACCGCCAACCCCGCCGCCGCGGAGCTGGCCGGCTACCCCGAGGACGACCTCGTGGCGCTCTCCTTCTGGCCGCTGGTATCGGGAGAGGATCGCGACATGGTGCACGACCTCTTCGCCCGCGCCGCGGCGGGGGAGCCGGGGTACGGCGAGACCTCGCTGATCCACCGCGTGGGACGGCGCGTGCGGGTGCGGCTCACCTTCGTCCCCATCCGCGTGGAGGGGGAGCTGATCGGCGTCTACTGCATCGCCGAGGACATCACGGAGCGGAAGCGCGCCGAGGCCGAGCGCGAGGCCCTGCTGCTGCGCGAGCGCGTCGCCCGCACCGAGGCCGAGGCCGCGTCGCGCGCCAAGACCGACTTCCTGGCCGTCGTCTCGCACGAGCTCAAGACGCCGCTCAACGCCATCACCGGCTTCGCCGACCTGCTGCACGACGG
>DASVVI010000292.1:0-2613 GCA_036386635.1 Longimicrobium sp. | reverse complement strand
CGCGACAGCTTCAGCCGCGGCAGGCTGGTGTCGTTGAGGAAGACGAGGTACTCGCCCTCGATCTTCTCCACGATCAGGTCGGGGATGATGTAGTTGTCGCCGCCGCTGGCGTACTTGAGCCCCGGCTTGGGGTCCAGCTTCGCCACCTCGTCCGCCGCGTTCTGCACGTCGCGCGGGGTGATGGAGAGCTCCTTGGAGATCTCGCTCCAGCGGTGGTTGATGAGCTGGTCGAAGTACTGGTCCACGATGCGGAAGGCCAGGCTCTCCTCCATCCGCCGCCGGATCTCGTCCAGCGGCGGGTCGCCCTCGCCCGTCTCGTGCACCAGCTCCTGCACCACGCTGTCGCGAAGCTGCAGCAGGATGCACTCGCGCAGGTCGCGCGCGGCGATCCCCGGCGGGTCGAAGCCCTGCACCACGCGCAGCATCCCCTCCACCTCCTCCAGGGTGTACCCCTTGGTGGAGCCCCACTCGCCGCTCTCGCGCACGAAGTCGTTCAGCGAATCGACGATGTCGTGCAGCGTGCAGGTGAGGTATCCCTCGTCCGAGATGTTGCCGATGATCTCCTCGCCCAGCAGGAGCTCGCGCTCGGAGAGGCGCAGCAGGGTGAGCTGGTCGTGCAGGTGGTCGCCCAGGTCCTTGGTGTCCACCGACACGGGCTCGTAGTACTCCCGCTCCTCGTACTCCTCGCGGCGGCCGCCGGTCTCGAAGCCGTTCAGGAGGATCTCCTCCCAGTCGATCTCGTCGTCCTCCGTCTTCTTCTCCGCCTCCGGCTCGGGCTCCACCTGGTCCTCGACGTCGCTCTCCACGAGGTCCAGGAACGGGTTGTTGAGCAGCTCCTGCTTGAGGTGCTGCTGGAGGTCCAGGAGCGGCATGTAAAGAAGATCCATCGCCTGGTACAGGCGAGGGTTGATCTTCATCTCCTGCTTGAGGGTCGTTCCCTGGTAGAGACCGGTCTTCATGCCGCTTCGTCCTGTTGGGGATTACGTTCGCGTGGAACGCGCTTCACTGTCGAACTGGCGCTGGAGCCTAAGTGCTTGAGTCCCGAGTCCTAAGTCCTAAGTCCTAAGTCCTAAGTCCTAAGTCCTAAACAGCTTTTGAGCACTTAGCACTTAGCACTTAGCACTTAGCACTTAGCACTTCTTTTCACGTCTTCGGCTCGGGCGCGTCCAGCTCGCCCGGCTCGTCCGCGCGCGCTTCGTACGGGTTGGGATAGCGCTCGCGCATGCGCGCCGCCAGCGTGGGTCCCAGGTAAAGGTCTGCCACTTCGTCGCTCCACACCAGCTCGCTCACGGTGCCGGAGACGCGCACGCGCCCTTCGTACATGATGTAGGCGCGGTCCACGATGTCCAGCGTCTGCTCCACGTTGTGGTCGGAGATCAGCACCCCGATCCCGCGGCGGCGCAGGTCCGCCACGATCTGCTGGATGTCGTGCACGGCGATGGGATCCACCCCCGCGAACGGCTCGTCCAGCAGCATGAACTTGGGGTTGCCCACCAGCGCCCGCGTGATCTCCAGCCGGCGCCGCTCGCCACCGGAAAGGGAGTACGCGTACGACTTCCTCACGTGCTTGATGCTCAGCTCGTCCAGCAGCGCCTCCAGCCGCCGCTTCTGCTCCGCTCGCGCGATGCCGAGCGTCTGCAGGATCGCCATGACGTTCTGCTCCACCGTCAGCTTGCGGAAGATGGAGGGCTCCTGCGCCAGGTACCCGATCCCCGCCCGCGCGCGGCGGTACATGGGAACGCCGGTGAGCTTCCGGTCGCCGATGTAGACGTCGCCTTTGTCCGGGCTGATGAGGCCGACCATCATGTAGAACGAGGTGGTCTTCCCCGCTCCGTTGGGCCCCAGCAGCCCCACGATCTCGCCCTGCGTGACCTCGACGTCCACCTCGTTGACGACGCGCCGCTTGCGGTAGCTCTTGACCAGCCCCTTGGCGCGCAGCGTCATCCCGCCCACGATGGGGCCCCGCCGCACCGGCGCCGGTGCTGGCTCGGGCTCCGGCATGGCGACGATCTGCACGCGCGGGTAGTCGTAGTACTCGTCGTCGTGCGCGGCCTCGTCCTGCTCGGCTCCGGCGGCTTCGGCCTGCACGGCGGCGGAGTCGTCCTCCTGGCGCGTGAGGATGGCGCCGATGTGGTGGTCGAGCAGGGCGAGCGCCTCGTCGCGGCCGTTCCCCACCTCCGCCAGCACCCAGGGGGAGAGGCGGAGGGCGCTCCAGCCGGCGCCGTTGCCGTGCGGCTCCCCTTCCCCGCCCAGCAGCTCCACCACCTCGTCCGCGCGCAGGCGTGCCAGCACCTGCTCGTCCAGGTAGTGCTCCGTCTCCGCGTCCTGAAAGGAGCCGAGCTCGCCGTGCGCCTCCGTGTGGCCGCTGGGCGGGCCGTACCAGCGGCGGTACTCCTCGCGCATGCGGGTGTGCCACTCGGGGCGCGCAACCTCGTGCCCGCCGTCGTCGCGCGCCACCAGCGCGCGCAGCGCGATCAGGGTAGATACGTCGGTGGGGGGTACTTCCGCCACCATCCGCGCCAGACGGCCTTGCATCACGGGCGCGTCCCTCCCTGCGGCGCGGGCGTCACGGGCGCCGGCGTCGCGGGCGCGGCCGGGCGAGCCGTGGGGATG
>DASVVI010000291.1:0-7424 GCA_036386635.1 Longimicrobium sp. | reverse complement strand
CTGCCCCCTCTCCCGATAACAGGAGAGGGCTCCGCCCTCTGTTATCGAGAGAGGGGGCGGGGATTTCGCCCCTGCCGCAAGCATCGCGGCAGGGGCGTGTTTGTTTATGCCCCGCAGCCCCGTAGGGGCGCGATTCATCGCGCCGGTGCCCCGCGCCAGACCGCCACCCGCGTCGCACACCGGTGCCTCGTAGGGGCGGCCCCATGTGGCCGCCCGTGCCCGACGCCAGACCGTCGCCCGCGTGCCTCACCCCCCGCCCCTCCGCACCGCGATCCGGTAGGGGCAGACCTGCGTGTCTGCCCAACCTCGCCGCGACTTGGGCGACGGCTCAGAACGACAGGCGCGGGTGCTGTCCGCTGTTCATCGCGCCCGCCGGCAATCCCGGGCACGCCGCGCGCAGCTCCTTCGCCTGCGCGCGAACCGCGCTGCGGGCACGGCCGCGCGCGAGGCTCCACGACCGCCAGTCGGCCTCCGTCGCGGGGCCCCAGCGGCGCAGGATGCGGGTGGCGGCGGCGCAGCGCTCGGAGGGCGTGGCGCGGGGGAGGGCGGCGAGGAGGCCCGGGACAGCGTCGGCGCTGAGGCCGGCGGCGTAGCGGGCATCGAAGGGGCGCTCGGCGACGACGCGCGCGGCGTTGGTGTGCACGATGCGCGCATCCGGGTTGAAGGCGTGCAGGATCACCAGCGCCTCCCCCGCCATCACCAGCGCGCCAAAGGTGAAGCGCTCGCGCCGCCCGCGCAGCACCGTCGCGCCGAACCATGCGAAGACCGCCGCCAGCCAGAGCATGAACGCCGTCGTGTAGAGCCGAAGCTCCGTGAGGCCGAACGCGGCCTGGTAGAGCCGCATGCGGTGCATGGCCGAAGCCATGATCACGAAGAGCAGCGCCACCTGAACCCCGGCCAGCCAGCGGAATGCGCGCTCGTGCCGCGGCTCGCTACGCCGCATGGCGGCGTGCAGCCCCAGCAGCAGCGGCAGCACCAGCCCGGCCACCGTCACCAGCTCAAAGAACCCGCGCCGCGCGTACTGCGCATGCGACACCTCCGCCGAGGGCGCCGAGCCGAAGAGGTACGGAAGCTGGACGACGACGAAGGAGAGAAAGAGCGCGTTCAGCAGCCCGAGCACCGTCGCCACCTCTACCACCCCCAGGAACGGCCCGGGCACCTTGAGCTCCTCCGCCTCCGCGCGCTCGTCGCCGAGCGAGAGGGTGCGCAGCACGCCCGCCGACACCCAGGTGACCGCGCAGCCGAGGAAGAGGTGCGACGCCAGCACGGCCCCATCGATCCGGAAGACGCGGTTCATCATCCCCTCGAACGCGGCGTCGGCGGCGACGAGGAGGGCGGCAAAGATCCCCAGCAGCGGCAGCGCGATGGCCAGCCCGCGCAGCAGCGGAAGGAGGAAGCCGGCCCCGCGCCCGCGCGCCACCTCGCCCCAGCGCACGTCCTCGAACGCGAGCACGAACAGTCCCGCGACCGTCTCCAGCGTGCTGCGCGCGAAGCCAACCGCGTACGCCACGATGCCGCCGGTGCGGAGCCGGGCGCCGCGTGCGCGGTGCATCGCCAGCGCCAGCACCAGGCAGAGCGCGGCGATGTCGAACGCCTTCAGGGTCGGCGAGTCGCGCCACGTCATGAGCACGGCGATCACCAGCGCCATCGGCGCCCAGGCGCGTCCGGCGGCGTTGAAGCCCGCCCAGCGGCGCAGCCCCACCGCCGCGGCGACCAGCGCGAGCGTCCAGAGCGTGAGGTTGATCCCCCACGGCGCGGCGCGGAGGAGTGCGTCGCCCAGCGCGCCCAGCGCCACGGCGCCGCCCAGCACCGCCAGCGCGTTGCGGGTGTTGGGGCTCAGCGGCGCGGGCGCCTCCTGAACGCGGATGGCGGGCTCGTCCAGTGTCTCGTGCACGTTCATCGTGCTGCAATCCTTTCCGCCCGGTGATCCGAAGCGGCCGGCGAATGGTAGATGGAATTGGTCGCGAATACGGCGAGCCGAACGCTGAGGATCGGTTGCATGGTCAGCCTTCCCGGGCGGTGTGCCGGTCGCGCCCGTCCTCTTGGTCCGCTTCCGGCGCGGTGAGCGGGTGCAGCGGCGGAATCGGAAGCCCCGCGAGCCGCCAGAACTGGGCGGCGTGGGAGAGTGCGAACGCCAGCGCCGGCACAAGCAGGACGGGCTCCCCTCCGCCGGTGGAAAGATCCCTGATCGCGACGCTGCCGAGGACAGCCGCTATCATCGAGCTCGGAAACAGGAGCACGGCGCCAAACAAACGCACGAGCCAGACGTGGCGCTCGAAGGCGAGCGAAGCCACCAGTCCCAGGTGGATACACCCGGCGGCCAGGACCGCGAGCGCGCTCGCTTCGCCCGCGATGAGCGGAACGAAGCTCGCCGCGCTCACGCCGATCAGCGTCATCCGCGCGACGCGGAAGTCGTTCTCCGACCACGACACGGACATCGCTCACCCCGCCGCGGCGGCCGGGACGCGGCCGAAGCGGCGCTCGCGGCGGTGGAACTCGGCGACGGCCTCGCCCAGCGCGCCTGCGTCGAAGTCGGGCCACATGCGCGGCGTGAAGTACAGCTCCGCGTAGGCGCACTCCCACAGCAGGAAGTCGCTCAGCCGCTGCTCGCCCCCCGTGCGGACGAGGAGGTCCACGTCCGGCGCGGGCGATTCGCCGCCGAGGGCGCGGGCGAAGTCGTCGCGCGTGGCGTCCGGGCCCAGGTGCGCCGCGGCGGCGAGGAGGGCGTCGCGCGAGGAGTAGTCGAGGGCGATGCGCAGGTGCATCCGCGTCCCGTCCATCGTCGCGGCCTCGGCGCCGTCGATGGCGCGGCGCAGCGCCTCGGGTAGCCGGTCGCGGCGGCCGATGATGCTCATGCGGATGTCGTTCTCCACGCACCGTTGCGTCTCCGCCGCCAGGTACGAGCGAAAGAGCCGCATCAGCCCGCTCACCTCGCGCGAGGGGCGCCCCCAGTTGTCGGAGGAGAAGGCGTACAGCGTAAGCATCCCCACCCCCAGGTCGGGCGCCGCCTCCACGATGCGCCGCACCACCCGCGCGCCCTCGGTGTGCCCCGCCACCCGCGGCAGCCCGCGCGCGTTGGCCCACCGACCGTTGCCGTCCATGATCACCGCCACGTGGATCCCCCTCATCCTCCCCTCCTCCTCTCGCGGGTACCGAGCGCGCCCAAAGCACTCTGCATTGTAAAGTGCATGGACGTAAAAAAAAGGCCGTGCGGCGGTCAGCCGTCGCGCACGGCCTGGATCAGCGCTTCCATGTGGTCGAGGTACGCGGCCAGCGCGCGGCGCCCGGTCTCGGCCAGGCGGAACTCCGTGCGGGGGACGCGGCCCTCGAAGCTCTTGGTGCACTCCACGTAGCCCGCCTCTTCCAGCTTGCGGGCGTGCACGCTGAGGTTGCCGTCCGTGAGGCTCAGCATGTCCTTGAGCTCGTTGAACGACAGCGACTGGTTGACGGCGAGCGCGCTGACGATCCCCAGGCGCACGCGCTCGTGGATCAGCCGGTCCAGCTCGGCCGCGCCGCTCTCCGCCCCGCCTACGACGGCGCGGAGGGAGAAGTCCTGGTTGTCGCGAGTATCGCGCTTCGCCTCAGCCACCGTACCTCCGCGCGATCAGAGTGCCAAAGAACATGTGCAGCCCGCCGAAGCCGAGCGCCATGTACGCATCGCCCCACGCCGCCGGCGAAAAGAGCGCGGCGGTGCCCAGCGCCATGAAGGTGAGCCCCATCACCGGCACCACCGGCACCGAGAACGCGCCGGCCGTCAGGATCCCCACGCCGAAGAGGAGGAGCCACACCCCCGGCAGCACGGCCATGCTCCCGGTGTTGAAGAGCACCACCGTGAGCACGGCGCCCGCCACCAGCGGCGGCGCAAGCGACAGGGTGAACTTGCGCCCCGGCCCGGTGAGGAGCGGCATCTTGGCGGCGCGCGCCTTCATCGCCGTGGTCAGCACTCCGATGGCGACCGACACCACCGCGGCCACGCACCAGGTGGCGAGCCACAGCCGCGGCGAGCCCTGCACCGAGGCGAGCCACGCGGCCAGGAAGCCGGTCACGCCGATCACCACCTGCCCCCACCCGCTTACGGCCGTGAAGCTCCCCGCCCGCTCCATCGTCTCGCGGATGAAGCGGAGGTTCTCCATCGCTTTCGCGTGCAGCTCGAGCGAGGGCTCCTCGTCGGGCGTCTCTTCGCGGCGGATCGGGTGGATGGTTGCCATGGTCTCAAGATGCACGGGTTCGGCGCGCCAGTCAAGTGCTTTGCGATGTAAAGCATGAAGTGTGCCCCGGCAGGAAAACCATCACACAGAGGGCACGGAGGGGTACAACAAGCCGCGGAGAAAAACTTTTGTTCTTCTTGCTTTGCCCTCTGTGTCTCTGTGTGAGGCTGTTGTTACCTCAGGAGCGGCGCCAGGACGGAGGCGCGGCCGTCGATGGCTGGGTTGGGGCGCAGGCGCAGGATGGTGGTGATGAGCGGGTAGAGGTGCACGTTCTCGAAGGCGGGGACGCGCGTGCGCTGGCGAAACGCGGGGCCAGCGGCGGCGAAGAAGGCGTGCATCGATGGCGTCGCCGGGTCGTAGCCGTGGTTCGCGTCGTCGTTGCCGGAGCCGGGGCGGCGGACGGCAATCAGGTCGGGGGCCGGCATCTCCACCAGGAGGTCGCCCGCGCGCGGCGAGGCGGAGAGGTGGTAGCGCGCGGGGATCTCGGCGCGCCGGTAGACGCCCGCGCCGGGGAGCCCCCTGCGCAGGGCCGTGCGCGCCCGCTCCAGCGCGGCCGTGTCGCCGTCGAAGAAGAGCGACGTCGTGGGGCCGGTCCCCACCACCCGCACCCCCCGCAGCGGGATGTGGTCGGCGAGGAAGCGGGTGCGGCCGGCGCGCACGTCCTGGATTCCGTGGTCGGACACCAGCACCACGTTCACCTGCCGCGCGATAGGGAGCCCGTCGATCCCGTCCAGCAGCAGGTCCAGCACCGAGTCCACTCGCGTGACGGCCGCGCGCACCTGCGGCGATCCGGGAGGGTGGTGCCCCTCGTCCACCTCCGAGAGGTAGACGGCCACCAGGTGCGGCCGGCGCTCGGCGGGAAGGCGGAGCCACTTGAGCACCTGGTCCATGCGCGCCCCGCTCGGCACCGACTTGTCGTAACGCGCGTGGTAGGTGGGAAGGATGCCCCCGATCGGCACCTGCGAGCCGGGCCAGTACAGCGCGGCGCTCAGCATCCCCTGCCGCTCGGCGGTCACCCAGAGCGGCTCGCCCCCGTACCACTGCGGATTCCGCTCCGTGACGGGGTCGCCGACCCTGAACGAGTCGCGGAGCACCGGGTCCCACATCTGGTTCCCTACCAGCCCGTGCGTTCCGGGGTACATTCCGGTGATGATGGAGTAGTGGTTGGGGAAGGTCTTGGAGGGGAACACCGGGAGCATGTACGGCGCCGCCGCCCCCTTGCGCCGGAACTGCGCGATGCGCGGCGCGGGCACCGTCTCCACGTAGTCCGGCCGGAACCCGTCGATGGAGACGAGCACCACGTACGGCTTCGCCTGCTGCGCCAGCGCGTTGCGGCGCTCCTCCTGCACCACCACGTCCGGCGTCTGGGCGGGCAGCGCCCGCCCGGCCAGCAGCGCCAGAACGGCAAAGAAGAAGCGTGTACGAGACGATGTCATCTCCCTGCCTCCGCTAAGGGGCGATCCCCGCGCTCACCAGCACCCCGGCCTCGGGGGAGAAGCGGGTGAGCCCCGCCACGCCTTCCACCCTGATCCACCGCCGTCTTCCGAAGCGCACCCCCAGCCGCGCCTCGCCCAGCGATTCGTTGCCGCGGATCTCGCGGTGCCCGCTCCCCACCTGCTGCCCCGTGATCGTCAGCGAGGGAACGACGGGCAGGCGATCGTACTCCGCGCGCACGATGTAGAGGATGAGGTCGTCCTGCTCGAAGTCGGGCCGGCGCGTGGTGTTGATGGTCACACCCGTCTCCGCCGCCAGCGACGCTCCGCCGCGCGTCGCGCGCGCCCCCACCAGCGCAAAGAAATCGGTTGCATCGCGGTCCAGCCCCACGCGGTTGTCCGTCGTCGGGATGCGCGTGCCGAAGCGCAGGATTGCCAGCACCCGCGCGCGCTCCGGCGTAAGCCGCAGCAGCGTGGAGACGCGGTAGTCGCCGGAGTCCTGGCGCCCGGGCCCCGCCTCGGTGACGGCCGGGTCGGCCTCGGCGAAGCGCTCCTCGTCCTCGAAGAAGCGCTGCACCGTTCCGCCCGCCTCCAGCACCACCCGCCCGGTCCGCCACACTGCCCGGAAGTTCCCGGCCTCCACCAGCGACCCCTCCGTCCCCGCTAGGGACGCGCGCTGCCCCCTGAACGCCCCTCCCCCCGCCTCCACCCACACCTCCGGCGCCTCCACGAACGCCCGCCACTCCGCCGGATCCAGCGGCCGCAGCTGGGCCCGCGCCTGCGTCGGCGCGAGCGCCAGCGCCGCGAGCATCCAAGCATTACGGACGTTAACAGAGGGGTGCGGGAGCATCAGGAGGCGAGATAACCGTGAATTGTGTCGAATAGACGCTGGCAATGCGGGGCTCGCCTTCGCACCTTCTCCGGATCGATGCGCGCGAGGAGGTCGAAGGCGTGACGAGTCTTGTGGTACTCGCCCTTTTGCGTCCTGCGTGTAGCCCGGTTGAGCGCGCTGAGAATGTCGGCCTTCCTCACCGCTTCTACGATCGGATTCGCAGGCAGTGAGCGCGCCGCGAAGTCCTGCCCATAGAACGAGCTCAGGGAGTCAGGATCGGCTACGAACCATGCTTCCATTACCTCGACCATCAGGTGAAGCTGGTCATCCGACATGAGCGACAGGTCCCACCGGTCTACAGCAGAGAGGTGCTCCATTGGAGTGCCCTGAACCGGCCCCTCCGAGTCGACCAACAGGAGGACCAACGCACCCGAACGTCGGGTCTTGCAGGCCATCTCGAATTCCTTGAAGGTATCCGTGCGAGAGCCGCCCGGCACCACACGGAGCCGCACGCGACGGCGGAGCGCCTCGAGCCGTGGCCCGTTCAGAAAACGCGTGAGTCCCTCCCGCAGCCGCGATTTGCTGGTCGCGTCCCCACCGCCCTCAACGTGGATGACGATCTCCTTTACCACCGTGTCCCCCCGATATGCCCGATCCGCCACATGTCACCAAGCGAGTACTTCTCGAGCCACTCGGATAGGTCGCTCTGATTGAGGCGGCGCAGCGAAGTACCGTCAAACCCCGTCTCACAAACGATCACACTTTCCGGTGTGTCCGTAAGCGCCGAAACCAGGGTGTCAGAGTGGGTCGTCACGATGATCTGCGTTCGCTGCGAAGCTTCCTTCAGCAGATTGACTACCGTAGGGATTACATCCGGGTGCAGACCCAACTCCGGCTCTTCGATGCAGATGAGCGGCGGCGGCGACGGATGACAGAGAATCGCCAGCAGAC
>DASVVI010000290.1:0-12158 GCA_036386635.1 Longimicrobium sp. | reverse complement strand
GAGCGGCACGATGCGCAGGATAGCAAGTATATGTTTGCAGCCTTATCGACGTAAGGGACGAACGGGCGCCCGGCCGCGGACGCCCGCTCGGTTCTCCGCTCAGAGCGGGATGTTGCCGTGCTTGCGCGGGGGGTTGCTGTCGCGCTTGTTCTGCAGCATGTCAAAGGCGCTGATCACCCGCGCACGCGTCTCGCGCGGATCGATCACGTCGTCCACGTAGCCGCGGGCGGCGGCGGCGAACGGGTTGGCGAAGCGCTCCGCGTACTCCTGCTGCCGGGCGTCGGCGGCGGCGGCCGGGTCCTCGGCGGTGCCGATCTCGCGGCGGTACAGGATCTCCACGGCGCCCTTGGCGCCCATCACCGCGATCTCGGCGGTGGGCCAGGCGTAGTTGATGTCGCCGCGGATGTGCTTGGAGCTCATCACGTCGTACGCGCCGCCGTACGCCTTGCGGGTGATGATGGTGACCTTGGGCACCGTCGCCTCGCAGAAGGCATAGAGGAGCTTCGCCCCGTGGCGGATGATGCCGCCGTGCTCCTGCGTGACGCCGGGAAGGAAGCCGGGCACGTCCTCGAAGGTCAGGATGGGGATGTTGAAGCAGTCGCAGAAGCGGACGAAGCGCGCCGCCTTCACCGACGCGTCGATGTCCAGCACTCCCGCCAGCACCGCCGGCTGGTTGGCCACGATGCCGATGGAGTGGCCGCCCGCGTGCGCGAAGCCGCAGAGGATGTTCCCGGCGTAGTCCGCGTGCACCTCGTAGAACTCGCCGTCGTCCACCACGCGCCGGATGACGTCGTGCATGTCGTACGGCTTGTTCGGGTTCTCCGGCACCACGTCCAGCAGCTCCTCGTCGGCCCGGTCGAACGGGTCGTCGGTGGCCCTGCGCGGCGCGTCGTCCTGGTTGTTCTGCGGGATGAACTCGAAGAGGTGGCGGATCTTGTGGAGGCACTCCACCTCGCTCTTGACCGCGAAGTGGGCCACGCCGCTCCTGGCCGCGTGCGTGGCCGCGCCGCCCAGCTCCTCCATCGTCACGTCCTCGTGCGTCACCGTCTTCACCACGTTGGGTCCGGTGACGAACATGTAGCTCGACCCCTGCACCATGTAGATGAAGTCCGTGATGGCGGGCGAGTACACCGCCCCGCCCGCGCACGGCCCCAGGATCGCCGAGATCTGCGGAACGACGCCGGACGCCAGCGTGTTGCGCAGGAAGATGTCCGCGTAGCCGCCCAGCGACACGACGCCCTCCTGGATGCGCGCGCCCCCCGAGTCGTTGAGCCCAACAACCGGCGCGCCGTTCTTGAGCGCCAGGTCCATGATCTTGACGATCTTCTCCGCGTGCGCCTCGCTGAGCGACCCGCCGAACACGGTGAAGTCCTGCGAGAAGACGTAGACCAGGCGCCCGTGGATGGTGCCGTAGCCGGTCACCACGCCGTCGCCCAGGTACTTCTCGTTCTCCAGCCCGAAGTCGGTGGCGCGGTGGACGACGAAGCGGTCCAGCTCCACGAACGAGCCCTCGTCCAGGAGCACGTCCAGCCGCTCGCGCGCGGTGAGCTTGCCGCGCTCGTGCTGCGCCTGGATGCGCTTGGCGCCGCCGCCCATCTCCGCCTGCCGGCGGAGCTCCTCCAGCTTTTCAAGCTTTTCCCGCATCGACATCGCGCGCCGCCCGTGGTGTGCGTGTGAGGTATCCCCGCAATTCGGCGGGCAATCTACCACGCCGGTGCCGGGCTCGCACGGGTCACGAACAACGAACAGCCTCACACAGAGGCCACAGAAGGAACTGAAATGCCACAGAGAAAACCTTCTGCGGTTCTCTCTGTGGCTCCGTGTCTCTGTGTGAGCCCTGTTTACGCGGGGCGGATGCGCCTCAAATCGGCTCCCACATGCCGCCGGGGCACTCCACCGCCTGCCACTTTTCCGTGCCCGAGCCGCCGCTGTCCAGCACGGTCACGTACACGTCCACCCAGGTGCCGTGGAGGGTCTGGGGGCACTGTACCGACCCGTAGTCGCCGTAGCCGGACGCGTTGATCCACGTGTACTCGTAGCCGCCGCCCGTGCCGCCGGACGCGGAGGCGCTGCAGTCCACCATCCCGCCGCCGATGTACCCGCAGGAGAGATACGCCGTGGGAGCGCCGGTCTGCGGGAAGGCGGGGGGAGGTGAGTACCCCGTCAGCGTCGAGTTCACCACACGGTTGTTGGGTGCTCCCGTGCCGGCGCCGGTCAGCACGTTCACCGCCCCCGAGTTCAGGATCGCCGCCGACACGGTCGCCGGCGAGGCGGTGGGGTTGCCCTGCAGGTACAGGGCGGCGACGCCAGCCACGTGCGGCGAAGCCATGGAGGTGCCGTTGAGCGTCATCGTGGCCGAGGTGCTGGTGTACCAGGCCGACGTCACGCTCGAGCCGGGCGCGTACAGGTCCACGCAGCGCCCGTAGTTGGAAAAGTACGACCGCTCGTCGCCCGACGCGGAAGCGGCGACGGTGAGCGCCCCCGCCACGCGCGCGGGCGAGTACAGGCACGCATCGCCGCGGTCGTTGCCCGCCGCGACGGCGTACACCACACCCGCGTTGATGGAGCTGGCGACCGCGTTGTCGATGGCCGTGCTGGCGGCGCCGCCCAGCGACATGTTCGCGACAGCCGGCTTCACGTGGTACTGCGTGACCCAGTCCACGCCCGCCACGACGCCGCTGGTGGTGCCCGAGCCGTTGCAGCCCAGCACGCGGACGGAGATCACGCTGGCGCCCTTTGCCACGCCGTAGGTGCTCCCCGCCGCGGTGCCGGCCACGTGCGTGCCGTGGCCGTTGCAGTCCGACGCGTTGCCGCCGAGCGCGTCGTAGCCCGCGGAGGCACGGCCGCCGAACTGCCCGTGGTCGAAGCGGATCCCCGTGTCCAGCACGTAGATACGCACGCCGCTGCCGGTGGCCGTGTAGTTGTAGTTGCCGTCCACCGTCTGGTCGATGCGGTCCAGCCCCCACGGCGCGCCGTACTGCGTGGTGCTCGCCTTCACGATCGCGTCCTCCTCCACGAACTTGACCTGCGGGTTGCGGCGCAGCGCCTCCACGGCCGCAGGGCGCAGGGTGGCCGCGAAGCCGCGGAGGGCGTGGGTGTACGTGTGGTGCAGCGTGCCGCCGTGCTCCGCCACCAGCCGGGCGGCCAGCCCGGGCGCGTCCCTCGTATCGTCGCGGAACACGACGATGTACCGGTCGCTGACCCGCTGCGACGGCGCCGCCGCGTGCAGCGGCGCGGGAGCCGCGATGCCCTTCGCGGGCAGGGGCGTGCTGGTGGGCGCGTCGGCGCACCCCGCCGCGGCGACGACCGCCGCCAGCAGGGCCGGGAGGGGACCAAACACCGAGTATCGCATGCCTCACATCCTTTCTCACGGGTGGTGAAAGGGTGGTCGGGATGACCGGGTGATTAGACTATAATTGGCGTTTTCAGAGAGTGCAAGGGGTGATCGGATCCCTATGTGGCGGTGGGGTTTAGCCAAGTGGACAGCGGCCACGCGCGCCGGGTGCCGCTCTCGCGGGGAGTACGCCCGCAGGCGCAAAACTGGCGGGGCTCGCGAGGTGGGCCAGCGGGAGCACCGCCGCGACGCCCGGTACAGCCTCAGCTCGGCGCGAACGTGACCGGCAACCCGATCACCAGGAGGAAAGAATCCCGATTCGCCGCGTCAGGCGGGGTGTGCCACCGCTCCGAAAATGCGCTCGAAGCTGCGCACGGCGGCCTCCTCGACCTCGGGTATGGGAACGGGACGGCCGAGCTCGCCGGAGATGGAGCCGACGCCGTGCGCGCGGATGCCGCAGGGGACGATGGTGCCGAAGAAGGAGAGGTCCGTGCTGACGTTCAGGGCGAAGCCGTGGCTCGTGATCCAGCCGGAGGAGACGCGCACGCCGATGGCGGCCAGCTTGCGGTCCTCCACCCACACGCCCGTCAGCCCCTCCTTGCGCCCCCCCTCCAGCCCGAACTCGGCGAGCACGCCGATCAGCGCCTCCTCCAGGTCGCGGAGGTAGCGGTGCAGGTCGCAGCGGTCCGGCTTCAGGTCCAGTATCGGGTAGCCGACGAGCTGGCCGGGACCGTGGTAGGTCACGTCCCCGCCCCGCCCCGTCTCGAACAGCTCGATCCCCCGCTCCGCCCGCTCCTCCGGCGACACGAGGACGTGCTCGTCGTGCGAGCCGCTTCCCAGCGTGATGACGTGCGGGTGCTCCAGCAGCAGGAGCGTGTCCGGGATCTCGCCCGCGCGCCGCCGCGCCACCAGCTCCGCCTGCAGCGCCAGCGCATCGGCGTACGAAACTGTGCCCAGGCGGCGTACCGCGAGCGTGCGCGTCAGATCCTGCATGATCCTCTCAGAACGAAAAAGACAAAAAAGCATCACACAGAGACGCGGAGAGAACGCCAAGGGCACAGAGAACCCCCTTGCTTGTTCTTCCGGTTTCCTCTGTGGCTCTGTGTGAGGCCATCTGTTCTCCTTTTAAGAAGAAGCGGGGCCCCGGGCAACCCCGGGGCCCCGCTTCTCACCGCCGAAATCGCGCCTAGCGCCGCGAGATGAAGATGCGCAACACGTACCAGAAGAGGAGCGCGACCGACGCAAAGAGCGCGAGCGCGGCGGAGACGTAGCGGTCTTCCGGGTAGGTGTTCATCACCTTGGACGTCTCGTACAGGATAGCGAGGCCCGCGAAGACGACCATCGCCACCGAGAAGAAGGTGCCGAGCTGGAAGCCAAAGATCACGCCGCACACGATCAGCACCAGCGCCGACACACCCATCCAGCGCAGCGCGCTGCCCAGGAAGGTGAAGTCCTTGCCGCTGTACATGGCCACGAGCGTCAGCCCCGCGAAGCCCACCAGCGTCGCCACCGCCGCGCTGCCGATGGCGCCCGGCGCGGAGACGTCGGCGATCACCAGGAGCGGGACGAAGAAGATGGCCTCCGCCACCACGTAGCCGGCGAGCGCCGCGTACTGCCCCGCCTTCGACTCCGAGCGCGCGGCCATCCCGCTGAACAGCCACCCCGCCACCATCAGGCCGCCGATCACCAGCAGCCAGCTCACCCCGAGCATCGCCTGCGCCATCGGGTAGGCGAGGCCGGCGCGGAAGAAGAACGTCTCCACCGCCGCGAAGCCCAGGATGGCGACGAGGAGGTGCTTGTAGGTGCGCGAGATGAAGGTCTGACGCCGCGTGGCGTCGAGCCCGGATACCGCTGGAAACGGCGTGGTGAAATCGTTCATCTGGATGAATCTCTCACGGAAGAAGCGATAGCCTGGCTCCGGCGGGAGCCCGGGCGGCGGGTCTCAAAGGATAAACACGAACCGCGCGGCGCACAAGCGAAACGGGAGGCCGGCGCACCCGCGCCAGCCTCCCGCTCACCCATCCACCGGAGCCGCTCAGCCGTTCTCGCTGGCGCTCTCCATCAACTCCTTGACGCGGGCGAGGAACTGGTCGCCGTCCGCGCCGTTGACCAGGCGGTGGTCGTAGCCGAGGGAGATGAAGCCGCGCTTGCGGGCGACGATGGCGTGGCTTCCGAACTCGTCCGTCACCACGGCGGGGCGCATCTCCACGCCGCCGACGCCCATGATGGCGACCTGCGGCTGGCTGATGATGGGGAAGCCGATGGTGGTGCCAAAGATCCCCGGGTTCGTGATGGTGAAGGTGCCGCCCTGGATCTCTTCGGGCTTGAGCTGGCGGTTGCGCGCGCGGGTCGCCAGGTCGTTGATGCGGCGCGCCAGCCCCACCAGCGACAGGTCGTCCGCGCCGCGCACCACGGGCACGATCAGGCCGTTCTCGATGGCCACCGCGATCCCTACGTTCACGTCGGCGCGGTAGATGACGTCCGTGCCGCTGATGGTGGCGTTGAGCTTGGGATGCTCGCGCAGCGCCTGCGCCACCGCCTTCGCGATGAAGTGCGTGTAGGTGACCTTGACCCCCGCCTCGGCCCAGGCGCGCTTGGACTTGGCGCGCACCTGGTCGATGCGCGAGTAGTCCACCTCGAAGTACGAGTGCACGTGCGGCGAGATGCGCCGCGAGAGCACCATGTTCTGCGCGATGATCTGCGTGATGCGGCTCATCGGCTCCACGCGGTCGTTGGGCCCGGCGGTGACGGCCGGGTGCTCCACGCGCGTGTAGAACTCGTCCCACCCGAAGCCCTCGCCGTTCTCGCGCGGCGCGGCGGGGCGCTTGGGCGGCTGCTGGGCCGGCGCGGCACCAGCGGTGGCCGGCTGCGCGCTGGGCACGGCGGCCGGAGCCGACGCCTTCTCCTCGACGAAGCGGAGGATGTCGTCCTTGGTGACGCGGCCCGCGCGCCCCGTTCCGGGGACGGCGCTGACCTCCACCCCGTGCTCCGCGGCGATCTTGCGGACGAGCGGCGTGCTCTTGCGGCGCAGGCGCTCTTCCGCCGTCTCGGGACCGCCGTCGTGGGCGGGCGCCATGGGAGCCGGGTCCTCGGAAGCCGAGCGGCCGTCCGCGGGAGCCCCCGCGCCGCCGCCCGTCTCCGGCTGGCCCACCGAGGACTCGGGCAGCGTCGTCGCCGTCTCGCCCGGCATTGTGGCCGCGGGCTCGCCGGCCGCGGCGGGCGCAGGGGCGGAAGCGGCGGCACCGGCGGCCGCGTTCACGTCCGTCTCGATGTACGCGACGATGGTCCCCACCTCCACGGTCTGGCCTTCCTGCACCACGACCTCCGTGAGGATGCCGGCCGCGGGGGACGGGATCTCGGCGTCCACCTTGTCGGTGGCGATCTCCATGATGGGCTCGTCGCGCTCCACCTTGTCGCCCACCTTCTTGAGCCACACCGACACGGTGCCCTCGGCGATGGACTCGCCCATCTGGGGCATCGGGACTTCGATACGGGCCATGGTTTGCTTCCGTCTACGGTGCAGGTTAAGTAAGTGCTGAGTGCTAAGTGCTAAGTGCTGAACTGCTTTTACTTAGCACTTGGCACTTAGGACTTAGGACTAGTAGTTCGCCAGATGCCGCGCCGCCTTCACGATGTCCTCCGTCTGCGGGAGGAAGTAGTCCTCCAGCGGCGGGGAGTACGGGATGGGGGCGTCGAGGGCCGTGACGCGCAGGATGGGCGCGTCCAGCCACTCGAAGGCCTTCTCGTTCACCCGCATCGCGATCTCGCCGGCGATGCCGCCCGTGCGGGTGTCCTCGTGGACGACCAGGAGCCGGTTCGTCTTCTTCACCGACTCCAGGATCGCGTCCTCGTCCAGCGGCAGGAGGGTGCGCAGGTCGATGATCTCCACCGACAGGCCGTCCTCCTTTTCCAGGATCTCGGCCGCTTCCTCGCTCTTGTGCACCATCGCCGCGTAAGTGACGATGGTGAGGTCCTTCCCCTCGCGGTGCGTGCGCGCCTTGCCGATGGGGACCACGTAGTCCTCGGCCGGGAGCACCTCGCGAAGCTGCGGGCGGCGGTACAGCCACTTGTGCTCGAAGAAGAGCACCGGGTCGTCGTCGCGGATGGCGGCCTTGATGAGGCCCTTGGCGTCGCGCGCGGTGGCCGGGTACACGATCTTGAGGCCCGGCGTGTGAAAGAAAGCGGCTTCCGGGTTCTGCGAGTGGAACGGGCCCCCGCGCACGTATCCGCCGGACGGGCCGCGGATGACGATGGGCTGCGGGCCGGAGCCCCGGTAGCGCGACGTGGCCACGTAGTTGGTGATCATGTCGTACGCGCACGAGATGAAGTCGATGAACTGCATCTCGATCACCGGCCGCATCCCCATGTGCGCCGCGCCGGCCGCCGCCCCCGTGAAGCCGATCTCGGAGATGGGGGTGTCGATCACGCGCGGGGCGCCGAAGTACTGCTGCATCCCCTCGGTGACCTTGAAGGCGCCGCCGTACGCCCCGATGTCCTCGCCCATCAGGAAGACGCGCTCGTCGCGCTCCATCTCTTCCCAGATCCCCTCGCGGATCGCCTCCAGTAGCGTGACGGGCTTGCCCTGCTCGGACATGCGTGCCGCTTCCGGCTTCTCGTTGACCACGGTCGACATCGAAGTGCTCAGGCCTGGGTGGGGTCGGCGGGGGTGTGGCGCGTCCAGGGGGCACGCACCGGCCCGTCCGCGTACACGTCGGTCAGCGCCTCCTCCGGCTCCGGGAGGGGCGACGTCTCGGCTTCGGCGATGGTGGCGTCCAGCTCCGCGTCGATCCGCCCGTCGATGGCGCGCAGCTCGTCGGCGCTAGCCCAGCCGTTCTCCTTCAGGGCGACGACGAAGCGGTCGATCGGGTCGTTGGTGGCCGCCCAGCGGTCGATCTCGGCCGGGTCCACGTAGCTCTGGTTGTCGTGCTGCGCGTGCCCCTTGCGGCGGTACGTCATCACCTCGATGAGCGTGACCCCCTCGCCGGCGCGGGCGCGGTCCACGGCGCGCTTGGCGGCACCGTAGACGGCCAGCATGTCGTTGCCGTCCACCTTTTCCGCCGCCACGCCGTAGCCGGGCGCCTTGTCCACGAACGACTTCGCGGCGGTCTGCAGGCGGGTGGGGGTGGTGTAGGCCCACTGGTTGTTCTCCACGATCACCACCAGCGGGCAGCGCTGCACGGCCGCGAAGTTGATCCCCTCGTGGAAGGCGCCGGTGGAGGTGGCGCCGTCGCCGATGTAGACCATCCCCACCCGGTCCTCGCCGCGCTGCTTGAAGGTGAGCGTAACCCCCGCCATCACCGGCACCAGGTCGCCCAGCGGCGAGATCTGGCCGATGAAGCCGCGCTGGTAGTCCGTGAAGTGGATGTTTAGCTCCTTGCCGCGCGCCGGCGAGTCGCCCTTGGCCATGTACTGCCGCACCACCTCGGCCGGCGTGGCGCCCACCGTGATCATGGAGCCCAGGTTGCGGATCAGCGGCGAAAGCATGTCGCCCGTGCCGTCCGTGCGCCGCCGCAGCGCGAACGCCGATGCCACCGACTCCCCCTCCTGCCCCAGCGAGCGGAAGAGCCCCCCCACCACCTTGCTCTGCCGGAAGAGGTTCTCGAGCTTCTCCTCCAGCGAGCGGGTGAGCCGCACCAGCCGGTACATCTCCAGGAGCTGCTCGCGCGTGAGCCCGTGCGGGATCGCGGCGGCGGGGGGCGACTTGGTCTTGCTAGCCATGAATGCCAAAGTTCCAACAGCATGTCACACAGAGACGGCGGAGAAGAACGGAAAGCCGCAGAAAACCCCTCTGCCGTTCTTCCTCTGTGTCTCTGTGTCTCTGTGTGAGACCGCTGTTACAAGGATGCGGTTCGAAGCACGACAACTTGGCGCGCGCCCCCCGGCCCCGTCAACCCAAAGCAAAGCGGCGGAAGCCCGGGCCTCCGCCGCTCCGTTTTCATGCGCGCGCGCCGCTCAGCCCGGACCGGGGATGGTGCGCTCGGTCGGCTGCGGCTTGGGCGTGCCGCCCGGAGGCGTGAGCGTGCGGCCGTTCGGATCGAACTTCCACACCCGCCCCGCGCGGATCCGCTCGCCCCAGGTGGGGATGGGGTCGAAGGGGTGGCCGTGCTTCCGGTCCAGGTAGAAGTTGGCGATCTTGGACGCCAGCGGCGCCGCCGCGTCGCCGTGCAGGCCGAACTCCACGATGGTCGCCACCACGATCTCCGGCTCCTTGCCGGGCACCCCCGCGAAGCCCACGAACCAGCCGTGGTCCGGGTTCGGCTTGTTCTGCGCCGTCCCCGTCTTGCCGTAGAGCTTGTAGCGCTCCAGCGAGCTCTGCACCGCCGTGCCGTCCTCCTCGGTCACCAGCTGCAGCCCGCTCCAGATGGACTCCAGCCCCTTGGTGTCCAGCCGCAGGTCAATCGACTGGCGCTTGGAGTTCTCCTCGTTGACCACCAGGTGCGGGGCGATGCCGGTGCCGTTGCCCGCCATGGCGGCGTAGAACTGCGCCATGTTGATGACCGTCTGCGAGTTGGCGCCCTGCCCGATGGCGAAGCTCATGATCTCGGACGGCGCCACGTGCCCCTGCCGCCTGCGCAGTGCCGCCACGTTGCGCGGGAAGATGGGCCTCACCTCGCCCGGAATGTCGATCCCGGTCTTGCGGTTGAAGCCCATCCGCGTCCCTTCCGCCAGCAGCGTCTCCAGCCCCATGCGGATGCCGAGCTGGTAGAAGTACACGTTGCAGCTCTTCTCGATGGCGTGCGCCAGGTCCAGGTTTCCGTGCCCGCGGGCGTAGTGGCAACGGGCGTATCGCCCCATGTACGCCATGCCGCCCGTGCACGCGATGGGCATGTGCGTGGTGCCCGTCACCAGCCCGCGCTGCACCCCCATCACCGCCGTCGCCAGCTTCCAGGTGGAGGCGGGCGGGTAGATGGCGTTGATGGCGCGGTTGAGGAGCGGCTTGCGCGGGTCCGTGTTCAGCTCCTTCCACAGAACCGGCGGAATGCGCCCCACGAAGGAGTTGGGGTCGTACGTCGGGTTGCTGTACAGCGCCAGGATCTCGCCGGTCGACGGCACCATCGCCACCACGGCGCCGTTCATGGTGTCCGGGAAGATCTCGTGCACGTACTGTTGGAGCGCCAGGTCGATGGTTAGCTTGAGCTGCCCGCCCGGCTTCGGCGCCAGCGCTCCGACCGACGACGTCGGGTTGACCACGCGCCCCTTGGCGTCCACCTCCACGTAGCGCGCGCCGTCCTCACCGGTGAGCTGGAGCTCGTACTGCTTCTCCATCCCCGCCTGGCCGATCAGCCGCCCCTGCCGGTAGCCGGCCTCCTTGTACTCGGGAAGCTCCAGCTGCTCCTTGGTGATCTCGGTCACGTAGCCGATCATGTGGCCGATGGCCGGGCCCGCCGGGTAGTAGCGCTGCGGCCGCTCCACCACCAGGAGGTTGGGGAACGCCGCGCGGCGCTCCTCGATGGCGGCGGCCTGCGAGTAGGTGGCGCGGTTGGTGATCTCAAGCAGGTCGTGCGGGCGCCCGTTGCGCTTCCGCATCATCTCCTCCACGTCCGCCTCCGCTAGCCCCAAAAAGGGCATCAGGTCGCGGAGCGTGGTGCGGATGACACCGGAGTCGCCCGGCAGCACGGCGACGGAGTAGGCGGTCAGGCTGGTGGCCACCACCTCGCCATTGCGGTCTACGATGGTGCCGCGCGGCGCGGGGATCACGATGGGCCGCAGCCGGTTCTCCTCGGCGCGGATGGCGAACTGCTTTCCGCTCACCACCTGCGTCTGGAAGAACGCGGTGAGCAGGATGCTCAGCACGAACGTCACGGTGAACACGGCCGACAGCGTACGCTGCTGGCGCCCGTCCGTCTGGATCAGCTTCATGGTTGCACTCGGTGTGATCGAGGTGCCGTCTGGCCCGCTCCGGATGCTGCGCGGGAGGGGCGGTCCGGCGGATAATACACCGCATGATCCCGCAAGCTTCGCGCCCGCTCCACCAGCCTGCCGCGGCCGCGGACGACCTCGCCGCGCAGCCGCTCCACCGCCGCGAACGTCGCCCCGAAGCCCCCCGGCGGCGGCGGCACGGGCGCGTCCTCCTCGTGCCCCGGCGGCCCCCACGCCTCCGCCGCCCAGTGCAGCACCGGATCGCGCGACGGAATGCGTCGCACCGCCTCCCCTCGCCGCGGCCGTGTCTCCCCCTCCAGGAGCAGCAGCGCGGTGCACAGCCGCACCACGTCGTCGCGCACCCTCCGCGCCGCCTCCTCCACGTCACCGGCGCGGAGGAGCGCGGGGACTTCGGCGCCGCCCTCGGCCACACGGACCAGGAGGCACCCGGTGCACCACACCGCGTCCTCGCGGGTGAACGGCAGGTGGAGCGGCGCGGCGCCTTCCGGCCAGAGCGGGATGCCGTCGTCCAGCGCGTCCACCAGCATCGGCGTGCGGCGCCCGCGCTCCAGGTCCGGCAGCGACACGGACCACACCGTCACCGGCACCCCACTCCGTTCCGCGACCTCGTCCGCGATGTCCTCCGCCTCCCCGGCCTGCGGCTCCCTGTCCGGCGGCAACCCCTTGAAGATGAGCAGCAGATCGACATCGGAATCCGGCCGCGCCTCCCTCCTCGCCCGCGACCCAAAGAGGAAAACGCGCCACAGCTCCGCATCCACCTCCCCCCTCACACGCCGCACCACCTCCCCCGCCGCGGCCAGCTGGCGCGGCGTCAGGAACGCGCGGATGTCCGGGTAGGGTGTCATTGCGGGCGTGGGTGGGGCAAGGAGCGGGCCCTTGAGACGGGCGAGTCAACTCGCTGCAACAACAGCACAAAGTCCGCCTTCACGGACTCGGCGAGAAG
>DASVVI010000289.1:0-2545 GCA_036386635.1 Longimicrobium sp. | reverse complement strand
CGGGGATTCCGCTCGACATCGCCACCGCCACGATCGGCGCCATCGTGCTGGGGATCTCGGTGGATGACACCATCCACTTCCTCTTCCGCTACCGCGAAACGCGCGCGGAGGGTGCGTCGCGCGAGGAGGCGGTGGGGAGCACCTATCGCGAGACGGGGCGCGCGGTGGTGTACGCGTCACTGGTGCTGGCGCTCGGGTTCGCGGTGCTCGCCACCTCCGCTTCCCGCTCGATCGCGTCGTTCGGGATCGTGGCGTCGGTCTCCATCGTGGGCGCGGCGCTGGCGGACCTCTTCCTCCTCCCCGCCCTCCTCCTTCTGGGCCGCGACCGCCCCGCCACGGTTCGATGACACACGACCTTCGCATCGAAGAAACCGCCGCGGACGCCCCCGCGTTCGCCACCGTCCGCGAGCGCGTCGGCTATCCGCTCACCGACGAGCCGGTCCCCGCCGGCGCGCGCTGCCTGGTCGCATATCTCGGCGCCGAGCCGGCCGCGCGGTGCGCCGTCACGACAGCGGATGGGCTGCACGGAGCACCGGGGCGAACCGGGATGATCGGCCACTACGAGGCCACTGACCGTGCGGCGGGTGTCGCGATCCTGGCGGAGGCGCTCCGCATCGTGCCGGATGTGGACCGCGTCCTCGGCCCGATCAACGGGAGCACGTGGGCACGCTACCGCCTCGCGCTCCCCGGCGATGCCCCGCCCTTTCTCTCGGAGCCTACGAACCCGGCGGAGTACGTGGACGACTTCACGGCGGCCGGCTTCTACGTGGCGGCGTGGTACGAGAGCGCGCGCGTCACCGACTTGGCCACGCCCGACCCGCGCGCCGCGGCCGCGCCGGAGCGGCTGCGCGCGCGAGGCGTCACCGTGCGCGCACTGCGCCCGGACCGCTTCGACGAGGAGCTGGAGGCGCTCTACGCGCTCACCACCGAAGCATTCGCGGAGAACCTGTACTACTCGCCGGTCTCCTTCGCCGAGTTCCGCGCGCGCTACACCCCGCTGCGCCGTCTGCTGGATCCCGAGCTGGTGCGGCTGGCCGAGGACGCGGAGGGCCGGCTGCTGGGCTACGTCTTCGCCTTCCCCGATCTCCTCACGATGTCCGCGGGGCGGCCCACGAGGGTCGTCCTCAAGACGCTTGCGTCCGCACAAGGCACGCGCGGGCTGGGTCTCGGCACCTTTCTCGGCGACGAGATCCGGCGGCTGGCGCGCGAGCGGGGGTACACGGAGGTGATCCACGCGCTGATGCACGTGCAGAACGCATCCGTCGGCATCTCGCGCCACACGGCCGACGTGTTCCGCCGCTACGCGCTCTACGAATGGACTCCGTGAACATCGCCGCGCGGCTGGCGGAGCGTGCGGCGCTCCATCCCGGCCGCGCCGCGATCGTGGACAAGGCCGGGCGCTGCCTCACCTTTGGCGAGCTGGACCGCCGGGTGCGCGCCCTGGGCGCCGGCCTGGCGAGACGCGGCCTCGGCCCCGGCGACTCGGTCCTCCTCTTCGTCCCCCTCTCCATCGACCTCTACGTGGCGCTCCTGGCGACGCTTCACTGCGGCGCCACGGCTGTCTTCGTCGATGCGTGGGCGGACCGCCGCCGGCTGGACGCGGCCGTGCGGGTGGCGTCCCCAAAGATGTTCATCGGCACCCCCAAGGCGCAGCTGTTGAGGCTGCTGAGCCCCGCCATCCGCCGCATCCCCGTGCACCTGACGGCGGGGACGCGCCTCCTGTCGCTGCGCCGCCACGAAAGCGCCACCCCGACGGACCCCGCGAGCGTCGATGACGATGCGCCCGCGCTGGTCACCTTCACCACGGGGAGCACGGGCACGCCCAAGGCCGCGGCGCGGTCGCACAGCTTCCTGTGGGCGCAGCACCTGGCGCTCGTGCACCACCTGCGCCCGCACGAGGACGACGTGGACATGCCCACGCTCCCCGTCTTCGTGCTCAACAACCTGGCGAGCGGCATCCCCAGCGTCCTCCCCGACTTTGACCCGCGGCGCCCGGCCGACATCGACCCCGTGCGCATCCACCGGCAGATGGTGGCGGAGGGCGTCACCACCAGCAGCGGCTCGCCGGCCTTCTACGAGCGCCTCGCCCGCTGGTGCGCCGAGACCGGCGCGCGCATCCCGCTGCGCGCGCTCTTCACCGGCGGCGCCCCCGTGCTCCCCCCGCTCGCGCGCCTACTCACCACCGTCGCGGACGGCACGGTCGGCGTCGTCTACGGCAGCAGCGAGGCCGAGCCCATCTCCGGGATCGAGGCGCGCGACATGCTCGAGGCTATGCAGGGCTCGGCAGAGGGGATCTGCGTCGGGCGCCCCGTGCCGGAGGTGGAGGTCAGTATTCTCCGCCCCCATGACGGGCCGATCACCGAACTGGCGGGATGGGAGGTCGCGCGCGGCGAGACTGGCGAGGTGGCGGTGGCCGGCGCGCACGTCCTGGCCGGCTACCTCAACGATCCCGATGCCGAGCTGCGCAACAAGATCCACGACGCCGGTCGCGTCTGGCATCGCACCGGCGACGCGGCCTGGCTGGACGACGATGGCCGCCTCTGGC
>DASVVI010000288.1:0-3536 GCA_036386635.1 Longimicrobium sp. | reverse complement strand
GCCTGCGTCAGGCTGATCACGAAAGGAACGCCCGAAAGGAGTTGCTCGCTCGGAACGCGCGAGGTCACCCCCCAGAGTCGAGGAGCGTAGCGCCGCATACGGAGTTCACGCCGGAGTTCAAATTCGAGCCGTGGGTCCAGCCGGGGGAATTGCCCCGTCAGTATCAGTTTTCCGTCCGCTGTTTGCAACTGGAGGAGTCCCTCAACCTGGGGCAGGGCCTTGAGGTCCGTCGGCCTTGGTTTCGCGGCCTTTTGTACCCGATTTGCCGTCGCCACATCTCGCCGCGCGATCTGATCGGCGAAAAGGTCAGCCCCGATGCGGTCGAGCGCCGTCGGCGATAGGCCCGCGGCCGGCTCACCGAGCAGGTGGCGCACCATCGTGGTCACCAGTTCCGTATCCGCCAGCCAAGTCTCGAAGCGGGCGGACGGTTGCCGAATGGCGTGCCTCACCGACGAGTACAAGGTCTCGTCGTCAAGGTCACGGACGCGCTCCCGCAGCCTTGGGAGCGCTGAGGCCAAGGGACGGTGGAATTCGACAGGCAGTAGTGCGTGGCTAATCGGCCAGGCGATCAAGTGGAAGGCGCGCGTCCATGACGAATCCGCCGGCTCGGCCCCACGGTACCGGGTCGATGCCACCTGGAAGAGTTGTCGGATGCGGCTCCGCGCGGCTTGATCAAGGCGTGTGGCGAGTTCCGCGGCCAGACGCGGCCAAAAGTCCGTCCCATTGCCGCGATAGCGGTAGCCTACCTCCGTCGCGCAGACGAGGAGCGGGAGCGGAGTGACGCTCCATGCGACGTGTTCCAAGGGCTGCGTAACCAGTTCCTCCCGGACGGAGTTCCACAACTCGGCGAGTTCCACCGGAGTCAGGCCGTGCTCGATGAAGTACACGGGTCCCGTGCGTTCTGCTTGGAGCGCCGAGAAGAGCGTGGCGAGTCGCTGCTGCAAGTGGATCAAGCAGATTTCCTCGAGGAGGGTCCGGCTGCGGTACTGTCCTGCATCCAACCAGCACAAGGGACCGGCAAATCCGTTTGCGGGGTGTGCGCTAACGTGGAAGCGGCGATGGGGAATACCGCAGCAGGAGTGCGCACCGTGGGCACCGTCATGGTTTCGGTGACGGCAAACATCTCACCCTTGCGTTCAGGCTGGGTGATCCCGCAGTGCCCTCGATCAGGCGGGCCGACAACAAACATCTGCTGTGTCACGCTGGCCGGCAAGTGTCCTCACGGTCCCGCCTCTACGGCCGAGCGCGGAGGATGGAGCAATGGCGCGCCGTGCGCCTGACCACGCTCACGCTTCACTTACACCGTGGCCTTCTGATTCAGTTACCCACGTCAAGACCCAACCCCTCGTACCACCCGTGGGACGCCCCGGGGGTGAGCTGCGGCGCAATTCGTCGGGAAAGAAAAACGTGCGTCGGCACATCCCCTCAGGTTTCAGGAACGATCATCTCCCAACCGAGAGCGTCGGGGAGGAGGAGGTGCCGTGCATTCGTCCTTCGTTCGTGAGGGGCCGGACAGGAGCTCCGGCCTTGTCCCTCCGACGGGGAGTGTGCGATGGGGACCAGAATGGCGAACCGGCCGCCGCTCGCATGGTCGCTTGCCCGGCAGGCGGTGTTTGATCGTTGCAGGCGTCGGTATCTCCTCCGATATTACGTCGGCTGGGGTGGGTGGTCGATAGACGCACCGCCGCTAACTCGCCTCGCGTACGCTCTTAGCAAGCTCACAACTCTTCAACTCGCGCTCGGCGCATCCATCCACGAGGCAGCGAGAGACATCGCTACAGCCGTTCTGAACCGGCGCCCTCGGCCGGCCCTTCAAGAGATCCGGACCAGGATCCGGGGTACCTTGAACGCGGTGGTCCGCTCCTCCCGAGACGTGGAAGCGTTCCTGCTGCAGCCCCGAATCAACCCGATGCTTCAGGAGGTATACTACGGCGGTGGGCTCTCTGCAGAGGCGATCGCGCGGACGGCGGAGCGACTGGACCTCTGCACTGAAGCGCTCGTCCGGACGCCTCTTTGGGAGGAGATCGAGTCGCTGCCACCCTCGTCCATCCTCCTCATAGACACCCTGGAGATCCACCGGCTCGACGGCACCCCCGTATACGCCGCCCCAGACCTCGCGTACCTGTCTGGTCCGAAGACAGCGACTATCGTGGACTTCAAGACCGGGAACGCGCGTGAAGAAGACATCCGTAGCCAACTGGCGCTGTATGCGCTTGCCGTCCGCGAGAAACTGGGCACGGCCGCGCCCGAGTCGTGGCGTGGCCGTGCCATCCTCCTCGAACAGGACACCGAGCTGACCTGCGATCTTACCACGGAGGACCTTGATTACGCTCGGGTCCACGCCCGGGAAGGGTATAGCGCAATGCTCGCCATGCTCTTGGACGAGGAGACAAACATCCCCTGCCCACCGGAAGCCTTTCCTCTAACAGCCCGGCGGGGAAGCTGCCCGGCGTGTCCTTTCTGGGCGATTTGTGAAGACGAGGTCCGCAGGGGGCAATTGTCGTCACGCGGTGTGAATGCGGACCCCCTGGGGCCCTTGCAGTGCGACGCGGGCGAGTTGAGGAGGTCGGAGTGATTCGAGTCGAACCCGGCGGAAGTCTCGTTGAATTGATCCGAGAGGCGGCGGGCGGCGACGAGGACGCGCTCGAGGGGCTTCTCGTGCGGGTCTACCGGATCGCGCGAGCCTTCGTCCGTCGGCGCCTGCCCGGGTCTGCGGATGACGCATTCGTAGAGGACGCCGCATCCGAGACGGTGAGCCGGGTGGCGCACGCCTTCACCGGGTGCCGCGCGAGGAATGAAGGTGAGGCTGTCGCGTGGATTCTCGAAATCGCGCGCAACACAGCGATCGACCTCCATCGGGTGGAACTCCGGCAGGTTATTGTCGGAGCCCTGGACGACCTGGACCTTGTCGGAACAATCCCGGCCCCGGTTCCCGGTAGCATTTCACCCGCCGAGGGAGCGTTGCTCGACCTCTTAGGCGAAACCCACGAGGCTCTCCCCGCTGAACTACAGCTCCTTCTCTGGACCCGTCTCGTTGGAGGTGCGACGTGGGCCGAGGCCGGCGAACAGATCGGAACTACGTCCACGGCTGCCAAGCGCCGGTACCAGCGCGCGCAGATGCGCTTGCGCCGCGAACTCACACGTCGCATTCATCAGTTGCCCGGACCGAAGCGAGTCCTCGTGATCGAGCGTTTGGCGGCGCTCGGGGTACAGCTCTAAATCCAGGCGGAGCAGCAGCCGTCCGCCGGCGCACAGTGTGGCGCCGGCATTGACCGTCGCGTACTGCGAAGGTGCCCTCAGCTGTGCTGGCGCACAGGGAGTACTGTCGTGGCTAAAGACAAACTGCGCGACAGGATGCGGGCGCTCGGCACACGCGCTCGCGCCCTTCTTGGCCGGGTCACTGAAGAGGAGGTCCAGCGCGCGGAGTGCGACTCTGACACGTACGACGGTGAGCTCAATGCGCGCGCGCAGCAGGCCACTCAAGAAGCCATTAGACGGCGGAAGGCGCGCGGCTCCGACTGATGGCTGAGCGACGG
>DASVVI010000287.1:0-2544 GCA_036386635.1 Longimicrobium sp. | reverse complement strand
CCCCCTTCGTGGAGCGGGTGGTGGCGGTGGATGCGTCCGCGGCGATGCTGGAGGCCGCGCGCGCACGGCTGGCCGCCGCGGAAAACGTGGAGGTGCGCGCCGGCGAGCTGGAGTCGCTCCCGGTGGCGGACGGCGAGCTGGATGCCGCGGTGGCGTCGCTCGTCCTCCACTACCTGGCCGAGCCCGAGGCCGCGCTGGCCGAAGCCTTTCGCGCGCTGCGCCCCGGCGGCAGGCTCGCCGTGGTGGACATGATGCCGCACGACCGCGAGGAGTTCCGCCACACCATGGGGCACGTGTGGCAGGGCTTCGGCGCGGAGCAGATGGAGCGCTGGCTGGGCGTTGCGGGCTTCGAATCCCCGCGCTACGTGCCGCTCCCCGCCGATCCGTCGGCAAAGGGGCCCTCGCTCTTCGCCGCGTCCGCGCGGAAGCCGGAATAGACGTGCAGCACCCGATCCACGACAACGTGCAGTTCGCCGTACCCAACCCAACCAGGAGAGACACGTGAGCGCAGTCGCCGAGATGGTCCACCCCTTCGCCGCCGCGCAGGACGCCGGCCGCGAGCCCTTCAAGGTCCGCGACCTCGCGCTGGCCGAGTTCGGGCGCAACGAGATCCGCCTGGCCGAGTTCGAGATGCCGGGGCTGATGGCGCTCCGCAAGGAGTACGAGGGGCAGAGCCCGCTGGCCGGCGCCAGGATCATGGGCTCGCTGCACATGACGGTGCAGACCGCCGTGCTCATCGAGACGCTGGTGGAGCTGGGCGCCGACGTGCGCTGGGTCTCCTGCAACATCTTCAGCACCCAGGACCACGCGGCCGCGGCCGTCGTCGTCGGCAAGCATGGCACGGTGGAGAACCCGCAGGGCGTGCCGGTCTTCGCCTGGAAGGGGGAGACGCTGGAGGAGTACTGGTGGTGCACCGAGGCCGCGCTGATGTGGCCCGACGGCAGCGGCCCCAACCTGATCCTGGACGACGGCGGCGACGCCACCCTCCTGGTGCACAAGGGCGTGGAGTACGAGAAGACGGGCGTGGTGCCCGCCTTCGATGAGGAGACCGAGGCGGAGGAGTGGGGCGTCATCCTGGGCCTCCTGCGCCAGGAGATCGCCAAGGATCCGCAGCGCTGGACGCGCGTGGCCGCCGATCTGCGCGGCGTCAGCGAGGAGACGACGACGGGCGTGCACCGCCTCTACCAGATGATGGAAGCGGGCGAGCTGCTCTTTCCGGCGATCAACGTCAACGACTCGGTCACCAAGAGCAAGTTCGACAACCTGTACGGCTGCCGCCACTCGCTCACCGACGGCATCCTGCGCGCGTCGGACGTGATGCTGGCCGGCAAGGTCGCCGTGATCTTTGGCTACGGCGACGTGGGCAAGGGGTGCGCGCAGGCGCTGCGCGGCCAGGGCGCCCGCGTCATCATCACCGAGATCGATCCCATCTGCGCGCTGCAGGCCGCGATGGAAGGGTACCAGGTGACGACGCTGGACGAGGTGGTGGCGACGGCGGACATCTTCATCACCGCCACGGGCAACAAGAACATCATCACCGTCGAAGACATGGCTCGCATGAAGGACAAGGCCATCGTCGGCAACATCGGCCACTTCGACAACGAGATCGACATGGCCGGGCTGAAGAAGAAGGGGATCGAGCGGATCAACATCAAGCCGCAGTACGACGAGTACGTCTTCCCAGACGGGCACAGCGTGATGATGCTGGCCGAGGGGCGCCTGCTGAACCTGGGCTGCGCCACGGGCCACCCGAGCTTCGTGATGAGCGCCTCCTTCACCAACCAGGTGATGGCGCAGATCGAGCTTCACCAGAACTCGGGCAAGTACGAGCGCAAGGTGTACACGCTCCCCAAGGTGCTGGACGAAAAGGTGGCGCGCCTGCACCTGGACAAGCTGGGCGTGAAGCTCACCCAGCTCACCGAGAGCCAGGCCGCGTACATCGGCGTGCCGGTGGAGGGGCCGTACAAGCCGGAGCACTACCGCTACTAAGCGGCTCCGGATCGATGCACGACGCAAGAGCGGGCGGCCAGGGTGGCCGCCCGCTCTTTTTCGAGCATCCGCGGCCGAGCTTCCGCCGATGATGCCCAAGGTTCGTCCTGTCAGGGGATTCCACCACACGCGCCTCCGACACTCCCGATACTCCGCCGCGTCTTCCGTGTTTACTTTGCAAGCATAATGTTCGCAACGGCTTACTTGCAGCGGAGGGTGCTGGCGATGCAGGCGAAGACGATCCTGGTCGTGGACGATCACGCCCCTACCCGCGAGGGCTACGTTGCTTTCCTAGTGGATTGCGGGTACCGCGTCATCGCGGCGGCGCACGGCGGCGAGGCGATCCTGCACGTGCACCGGTACCATCCCGACCTGGTGCTGATGGACATCAACATGCCCGTGCTCGACGGGATCGAGACCGCCGAGTCGCTGCGGGAGCACGTGCCGGCCGCGGCGCTGCGCATCGTCGCGCTGACCGGCTGCGAGTCGCAGGTGAAGCGGGAGCGGATGCACGCCGTCTGCGACGACGTCCTGCAGAAGCCGTGCGCTCCCGAG
>DASVVI010000286.1:0-4772 GCA_036386635.1 Longimicrobium sp. | reverse complement strand
CGCCGTGGTCACGGGGCGGGCCGCGGTGAAAGCGCTCGCCTGGGCGAGTGCGCCCGATGCCCGCCACCACCGCCCGCCGGCTCCGCGGCGATTGCCACCACCAGGAGGAAGAACCAGAAGCTGGGCTGGCGCAGCACGTAGTGAAAGGTGCTGAACACCACCAGCGCCAGCAGGATCGTGAGCCGGGCGGCCGACCGGTCGCGGAACGCGCGGAACCCGGCCCAGCACAGGAGCCCCAGGTACATGAAGACCCCCAGCAGCCCGGTGCTGGCGCCCCAGTCGATGTACGTGTTGTGCGACTCGAACCCCTCGAACGGGGCGTCGTGGCCCGAATGCGCGCCCGGCCCCAGCCCCACCAGCGGTGAGCTCGCGGCTGCCCGCAGGCCGTTCGACCAGATGTGGATGCGGTCCGAGCCCTGGCTGGAGCCCGAGAGCTCCTCCGCCTTGCCGGTCGCGATTGCGAGGGCCGGCGGCACGATCGCTCCGGCGCACCCCAGCAGCGTGACCGGGATCACCACGCGCATCAGCCCCTGCCGCAGAATACTCCCCGAGCGCACCGACACGATGCGGTACAGGAGCACCGTGGCGAGCATCATGGCGCAGGCGGCCCAGGCGAGGACGAGGCCGTCGCTCAGCGTGGCCAGTCCCACCAGCGCGGCCAGCCCCGCGATCCCCGCCCACCATGCCTTCCGCCCTGCCGTGCGGCTCTGCGCCAGAAAGTAGAGCGCCGCCAGCGGAATGGGGAGGATGGCCAGCGCGGCCTGGTTGGGGTTGCTGGAGAGTCCGGTGAAGCGCGCTCCGTACCAGAACTTGAGGGGACCCGCCCCCGTGACCCCGGCGAAGCGCGCGAGCATCAAGAACGCCAGGGGCAGGAGCTGCACGGGCAGCATGTACGCCGCGGTGGCGCGCACCCGCACGCCCAGGTCGCGCTGCAGGATGTAGAGGACGATGGCGCCGGCCGTGAAGGTGAACGCAAAGGTGTCGTAGAACGCGGCGTTCCGCTGCGGAATGCCCACCACCAGCAGCTTCGACAGCCACCCGGCCAGGAGCAGCACGACCGCCCCCGCCCAGAAGAGGAGGACGGGGCGCCCTTCGCGGGGCACGAACACCGCCCGCTGCACCGTCATCGCCGCGACGCGCACGGCCATCCACGCCAGCAGCATCAGCTCGCCCGGCCCCACCGGCCCTATGCGGAGCTGGTTGGCGGTGGTGAGCGAGAGCGCGACGGCGAACCACGCCAGGGAGAAGCGGGCGGCGCGTTTCAGCGCGGGCTCAGGCGTCATCGCCGCGTCCGTGCGGGGGTGGTTCGCCGCGCGAGGCCGCGCGGCGGCTTGCCCTGGAGGCGTCCGCTCCGTCGGGAAGTCCTTCATGCCCATCCGGCGTTCGGTCCCTTCATTCGGCGGCGGTGCGGTACAGGATCTCGGCGGTGCGCCGTGAAGTCTCGGCCCAGGTGAAGCGGGCCGCCTGCCGCAAGCCCGCGCGCACGCGTTCGGCGCGCAGCGCGGGCTCCTCTAGCAGCCGCCGCACGATCGCCGCCATCGCGGCGGTATCGTGCGGATCCACCGAGAACCCGGCATCGCCCATCAGCTCCGGAAGCGACGAGCGGTCCGATGCGATCACCGGCGAGCCACACGCCATCGCCTCCAGCACGGGAAGGCCGCCCCCCTCGTACAGCGACGGAAACATGAGCGCCGTGCAGTGGGCGTACAGGCAGCGGAGCTCCGTCTCGGCAACCTCCCCCAGGTCCACCACGGAGTCGCCGACGCCGATCTCTTGCGCGTGGCGCGCGACCCGCGGCCAGCAGACGGTGTCCGGCCGTCCAGCCATCACCAGCCGAATGGCGGCCCCCGCGGCCCGCAGGCGCGCGAGGGTGTCCACGGCCGCCACCTGGTTCTTGTGCGCGTACCGGTTCCCCACGCACAGCAGGAAGGGCCCCAGCCCCTCCGCGCGCGAGCAGGCGGCAGCCTCGCCCGGCGCGATCGGGCGGAACGCTCCGCTCACCCCGTAGTGCACCACCTCCAGCTTCCGTTCGGCACCCGGCACCATCGCGGCCAGGTCACGCCTCGTGGACTCGGACCCCGTGATCACCCGACGCGCGTACCGGGTACCCGCGTGAACGGCGATCCGCGTCGCGATCCGCTCGCGCCGGCGCACCATCGCGGGAAGCTTCAGCGGGATGAGGTCGTGGATGGTCACCACGCTGCGGCGCGGATGCCTCAGCAGCGGGACGTCCAGGAACGGGAAGAACCACACGCCGGCGCGCGTGTGCCCGGCAGCCGACAGGCGCACCCACTCGAGCTGCGCCCGCGCGGCTCGCCAGTCACGCAGGAGCGGATGGATCGCTGCCCGGTGGGCTACGCCGTGCTCGGCCACGAAGGCGGCGAGCGGTTCCGGATCGCCCAGCAGCACGAAGCGCCCGAACCGCGGGTCCTGGAAGGCTCCCGCGAGCACCTCGCGGATGTAGCGGCCCACGCCGGTGCTGTGGAGCGCGCGCGCGTCGACGCCCACCGACACCCCCTCGCCCCGGAGCGGCTCAGGAAACGCCACGCCTACCCCACCCAGGGCGGTGGCCCAGGTGCCGGGCGGTCATACCGTGCCCGACGCAAAGATGATCTGCGAGCCCGGAGCGTTGATCTTCACCGGGAGCACCTGGCGGTCGGCGAACGCCCGGGCGAGGCGGCCGTGCGCCTCGGGAGGCGCAAAGAACAGCAGGAACCCCCCGCCGCCCGCCCCCAGGAGCTTTCCTCCCAGCGCGCCGCTGGACGTGCCGAGCCGGTACATCTCGTCGATCTGGTCGTTGGACACGCCCTGGTCCAGGCTGCGCTTTGCCTGCCACGCCCGGTCCAGCAGCTCGCCGAACTCGCTGAGCGGCCCGCTCCCGGTCAGGATGTTCCATCCCTGGTCCACCATCTGGCGCATCTGCGACAGCGTCGACCCGTTCCCCGTCATGCGGGTGAGCTGCCCCGCGACCACGTCGGCGGCCTTCCGCTTGATCCCGGTGAACACCACGAACAGATGCTGCTCGAACTCGCGCATCCGCTCCGGCGAGATGGGGATGCGGGTTACGGCGATGTCGTCCTCGGTGCGGAACTCGATCACGTTGAACCCGCCCACCGCGGCGGTGACCTGGTCCTGGCACCCGACGTTGTCGTTCAGCAGGTTGCGCTCTACGTGGATCGCCTCGTACGCGATGTCCAGGGGCGCCACGAACTCGCCCTTGTAGCTGTGGAGTGCGTGGAGCAGCGAGACCGTGAAGCTCGACGACGACCCCAGCCCCGTGAACGCCGGAAGGTCGGCCACGGTGTGGAGCTCGATGTCGCGCTCCAGCCCGCAGTAGCGGAGGCACTCGCGAAAGACGTTGTGCTCGATGTCGGCCACGTCCTTCACCAGCTCACCCTTGCGGTACGAGAGCCGTACCACGTAGTCGAAGAGGTTGCTGAGGAACGGGCTGGCGGTCACGTACGAGTACTTGTCGATGGCGGTGGCCAGGACGGCGCCCCCCTCCTTGAGGAAGTACTCCGGGTAATCGGTCCCACCCCCAAAGAAGCTGATCCGGACCGGCGCGCGGGATATGATCATCAGCCGAAAAGATGGGATTCGGTCAGCTCGCAGAGGATGTGCTCGACGGCGAGCATCGCCTCCTGTACGTGCTGTGTGTTCGTGCTGGGGATCACGACGGCGGCGTCGACGAGCTCCGTCAGCGCTCCGCCCTCGCCCAGGAGCCCGATGGTGCGGACTCCCTGCTCGCGGGCGGTACGCACCGCGTGGATCACGTTGCGCGAGTTGCCGCTGGTGCTGATCCCCATCAGCACGTCTCCCGGCCTGCCCAGCGCCTCCACCTGCCGGCTGAACACCTCGTCGAAGCCGAAGTCGTTCGCGCGCGCCGTAAGGAACGACGTATCGGTGGTGAGCGCGATGGCGGGGAGGGCGGCCCGGGGGCGGTCCTGGCGCAGCAGGCTCACGAACTCCGCCGCTACGTGCTGGCAGTCGGCCGCGCTGCCGCCGTTGCCGCACAGGAGAAGCTTGCCGCCGCCGCGGAAGCTCTCCACCAGCAGGTCGGCCGCGGCGATGATCGCCGGCCCGCAGGCGTCCGCGGCCAGCAGCTTGATCCTGACGCTCTCGCGGAAGTATGCCGCGATTCGCCCCGCGCGCTCGTCCGGCTGGCTGTGTATGGGATCCGACACGCAATGCCTCGTCATTCGCCAACGCCGCCCGGCCACTCGGCCATGAGCTGTTGGGCTTGGTGAAAGGACTCCTCCGTACCTATGTCGATGAACGGGCCGGGGGAGATCCAGGCGTACGCTCCGTTCCCCGCCATGCGGGGCAGAACGTCCTGCTCCAGCGACACCATCCTGCCCGGCTCCACGCCGTCCAGCACGGCCGCGCTGAGCAGGTACACGCCGGCGTTTACGTAGCCCGGCCCGGCCGTAGCTTTTTCGCCGAACTTCAGCACCGCCCCCTCGGGGTCCAGTACCACCGCGCCATAGCGCGAAGCGTCGGGGACCCCGACGACCACCAGCGTCGCGAGCGACCCGCGGCGCGCGTGCAGGGCGTCGATCTCCGGGAGGCGGGCGGTCACGAACGAGTCGCCGTTCAGCACCCAGAAGGGGTCCGTGACGCTCTGCCGCATGGCATGCCGGATCGCTCCGGCCGTGCCGAGCGCCTGCGGCTCGCGCGAATAGCGGACGCTCAGCCCCCACCGCGAGCCGTCGCCACAGTACTCCTCGATCTGCTCGCCCAGGTAGCCTGTACAAAGCACCACCTCGGACACG
>DASVVI010000285.1:0-3870 GCA_036386635.1 Longimicrobium sp. | reverse complement strand
CGCGGCAGAGCCGCTGCAGCCCCAGACCGCTGGGCGGCGGAGCGAGCTCGTCTATCAGCGACTGGATGCGGGCGCTCAGCGCGGGCGATGGGATCCTCGCCGGCGGCGCGGCCCGGTGCTCTGCCGCCGCACCAGGGGTGGGCAGCGGAGCGTGAGCGACGGGGGGCGCAGGCCTCGCGGGTGTCGCGGGCCTCGCGAGGGGTGGCGGCGTGGGAGCCGGGACCGGCCGCGGAGGCGGGGGGGCCGCTGGAGGCTCCACGCGCAGCGACAACCGGACCCCGGAGTCGAGAAGCACCGAATCGCCGGCGATCACCGCGAGGAGCTCGGTACCCGGTTCCATCGGCACCATCGTGGCTCCCTCCGTCTGCTCGGGATGCAGCACGACCGTGTCTCCCCGCTGCGACCAGCGACCCTGCGCGTCGCCTCCCGTCGTCGCCATGTAGCAGGTCCAGTACTCGCTGTACCAGAACCGCCCGTCGTCGTCCAGCTCCAGCCTGTGTTCGATGTCCCACTCGGCGTGCCCCGGCAGTTTCTCCTCGTAAATGCGCATCCCGTCCCATCGGTGAAGGGTGGCTCCTCCATCACACGGGCTCGATGACGAACGACGTCCTCTACCGCGCCGTGTCTGCGACCCGGAGCCACTCCGCCGCGCTCTCCGGGTCGCGGAACAGCTCCACGGGCGAATCGGGATCGGCCGCGAAGCCCGGTTGGCTCCGCACCTTGTCGTACGCCTCCGCGTCCGGCGCGACGATGGCCATGCGCCAGATCCCATAGTTGATCTGGAGCTGGCGGACGAGCACCGCGATGTGCAGCCATTCCTCTGAGCTGACCGCGAACGTGCTTCCTCGCGTGTCCACCAGGCGGGGCGCCTCATTCAGCCCCTGGCCGGCGACCTCCTTCAGGTGCGCGGCCACCTCCGCGCTCCGCACCTCGCCCGAGATGCGAACGTGCACCCATCCGGTCTCCGGATCGACGCGGATCGTGATGCTCATCGGAACGCGGGGCTCCGGCGCCAAGGTGGCTCCCACCGCCCGCCTGAGCCCTGCGGCACAGCGGACACGACAATGATTATCGGCCGCCGGATGGGATGCGAACGACGGGAGCAGCCCGCGCTCATCATTCCTCCGCCAGCACCTGAGCGACCGGGGCTTCGGACGCCGCGGGATGGGGCTCGATCCACCCCACGATGCCGCCGTGGTTCACCAGCGTCCAGCCGTTCGCCGCCGTCTCCAGCACTTCCACGTCGCGGAGGGCGGACGCGACGCTGACGACGGGGGCGGCCGCGTCGGCGGCGGAGCGAATCGGGAGGCGGCTGGACACCCCGCGCAGAGCGTGCGTGCCTACGGACGCTCTGGCGGCCAGGCGTCCGCGCAGCATGGGCGCGGCGTCTTCGCGCGACCAGCGGCAGACGGCGCGCACGTGGGCGTCCATCGGCACGTCCACCTCGGCCGTCTTCACGTCCGTCCGGTCGATCAGCGCACCGCCCAGCTCCCACCCCTCGAAGCGGGCGCCGCCCACGCGCGCGGGCACCGAGAGCCGCACGGTGGCGCCAGCCGGGTACACCCGCACCGTCTGGCCCAGCCCGGCGCCGCGGTCGTCCAGGTCCGCCGGCGCGCAGGAGACGATGGCGCCCGGCACCGCGCCGGCGTGCCGCACCGTCAGCACGCACTGGTGGCCGGGGGCGGGGGTGCCGTCGCAATGGAAGCGGAAGTAGAGCCCGGTCAACCGCGGGCGCTGCGACGCCGGCAGCTCCGGCGAGATCGAGACGCGCACCTCCAGGTCGGACCACACAGGCGGGAGCGCCACCTTCTGGCGAACCGCGCCGGCGTCCTTCCCCAGCACCAGGTCCAGCATGTCTTTCGAGGCCTGGCTGGGGACGGCGGGCACGATCTCGCCCGAGGCCATCCGCGTCCAGCTCCACCCGCCGGGCAGGTCGCTGTAGACGGCGTACAGGCGCTCGCCGCGGCGCAGCGTGCCGGCAGACGCGGGCGCCACCGTCACCTTGAGGTTGTGCGTGTCGGAGAGCTGCGGGCCGTGGGGGTCGATCTCCAGCGTCTTCAGCTCCACCTTGCTGAGGCGCGCCATGTGGATGTCGTTGAACAACAGCCCGCACGCCAGCGGGTCCAGCGTCACGCGGCCGGCCGTGTTCAGCGCGGCCAGCAGGTCGGGTGTCTGCGCCGTGCTCAGGCCGTACTGCAGGGTGTCGGTGCTCTCGGTGAACCCCAGCAGCTCCAGCAGCCCGGCACGCACGGTGTCCAGGTTCTTCTCGAACACCGGCCGCAGGGCCTTCACCGCCGTCTCCAGCGACGCCGGGTCGTACCCCGCAGCGGGCTGCACCAGCGCAGCGATCTTGGTGGTGACGGCGGCCAGGTTCCAGTCGACGTCGATCGGCTCCAGCACCGTGGTCTCGTACGAGCGGACCATCAGGTACAGGTAGCGGAGAAGGGTGAGGCGCGAACGCTGCGCCATCTCCCGTACGAAGCCGGTGGCCGCGGGGTCGAGCCGGCCCAGAGCGCGGGCGCGCTCCTGCTGCATCCCGAACATCGCCGCCGCGTTCGACGACACGCGCGCGTACCCCTCGCCCAGCGCCTGCAGGCCGGCGGCGATGTCGCCGAAGATGGCGGCCTTGCGCCCGTTCACGTCGCGGATCTTGCGCGTCAGCGCCTGCCACTCGGGGCTCTGCGCCTCCAGCCGCTGCAGCTCGGCCTCCACCTCTTCGGCGGGCACCTGCAGCTCCTTCATCGCCTTCCCCGCCTGCGAGATGGCGGGGCCCAGTCCCTTCCCGACCTGGGCCCACCGCTTCGCCGCCTCCTTCGCCTCGGGTGTGGTCTTGGCCTCCGCCTCCTCGCCGTCGTCCTTCTCCTTCTTCGCCTTCTTCTTCGCCTCTTCGGCCTTCCTGGCGGCGGCGTTCGCCTTCTCGATCACCCCGCCGATCTTCGACACGGTGTCTGGGAGCTTGGTGCCGTCGTCGTCGCCCACCAGGTCGGCGGCGGCGGAGGCAAGGTTGCCCAGGGTGCCCAGCGCCGGTTGCCCCACCGGCACCAGCTGGCAGATCGCCGCGGCCATGCGGATCCCGAAGCGGATGCGGGCCCTGGCCTCCAGGTCGTTCTGCGCCCGCGCCTCGAGCGTCGAGCGGAGGCGCCCGAGCTCGCTGGAGAGCCCGTTCAGCTCCTTCTGAGCGCCGTCGGCGCGCCGCAGGCCGTCGGCAACGCGCGCTTCGGCCGCCACGATGCGCTCGGCCGCCGCGCGCGACTCGGCGTTGAGCGTGGTGATGGCGTCGCCCAGCGCGGCGGCGGCCTCCTTCGCGTCGTGCTCCTGCGCCGCGATCCAGTGGGCCAGCATCAGGGTGCGCAGGGCGCGGCCGGTTTCTTCGTCGTACAGCCTGAACGCGCTCTGCAGCGACAGCCTGGGGGTGAAGCCGGCGCCGTTGCCGAAGTAGTCCAGGTTGGCGTGCAGCCGCTGCAGCATCGACGCCAGCTCGCCCTGCGCGCCGCTCCACTGCGCCTCGGTGCCGTCGCCCCACGCGCCGGTGCCGGCGGGCGGGTCGTGCGCCAGTGCGGCGTCGTAGGCGGTCAGGAAGGCGAGCAGCTCGTCGCGGGCGTTGGCCAGAAAGAGCTCGCGGGCGTACTCCAGCGCCGGCTGCAGGCCCTGTGGGTGGAGCCACGCGTTGGGCGCGGCGAGCACGGTGAACTGGGGCGTGGCGCCGGCCGCGGCGTGCGAGGGCGGGGCCGGCGCGTCTTTCCCCGCCGTCGAGGTGTGCTCGGCCGTCTTTTCCAGGTCGTACCCGGCGTTGTCGGTGCCGGTGGCGTCGTGCCGCAGCTTGAGCGCGTACTTCGCCGCGGGCGACGGGCTGCCCGCGCTCCCGCCGCG
>DASVVI010000284.1:0-8714 GCA_036386635.1 Longimicrobium sp. | reverse complement strand
AAAGCCCCCGGCTGGAACCACGGGAAGACGGCTGAAGCCGTCTCGAGTGCCGCGTGGATCAGTGTGGCAGCACGCATCCGGTAGGGGCGCGATTTATCGCGCCCGTGCCCGTCGCGTCACCGTCGCATCGCACAAAACATTGTAGGGGCAGCCCCACGTGGCTGCCCGTGCCTTCACCCGCACCGGATCCGGCATGACGCCACCGGCCCCCGCCGCAAACAGCACGAGCCCGCCGAAGTGGGCTCGCGTCGCCATCCTGGCCGCGGCGCTCGCGCTGGCCGCCTGCCACCCGCCCCGCTCACCGCGCGAGGTGGCGCAGGGCAACGTCACCGGCACGTGGACCGCCGAATCCGCCGCCATCGGCGAGCCGCAGGATTCCGGGTACGTCGCCTGGCGCCTCACCCTCCAGGAGCACGCCGCCGGCAAAGTGGACGGCCGCGGCATCGCCCGCCACGGCACCGAGTCCACCGCCTTCGTGCTAACCGGCCATCGCGGGGAGGACGAAGTGACGCTTCAGTGGGAACTGCTTGGTGCCGCGGTGAAGTACCACGGCGCCATCATGGACGCCAAGACGATGGTCGGCGAGATGCAGATGCCGCACGACACGCTGCACGTGACGCTGATGCGGCACTAGGATCGGTGCATCGGGGGAGGGACATCGTCCTAAGGTGTGAACGAGTGCGGATTCCCGAGGCTGTCGCTCTCCGCCACAGACTTGGAAGCCGCGCTCGCCGATGCGGACGAAGGCAATCGTGTGCCCGCGGTGCGCGCCTCGCCCTGGGAGCCCAGCCGGGACGAGATGGGCAGAGGCGAGATCTAAGGCCTGGGTCACGGCACCAACAGCGAGCAATGAATCGCACGGCGAGCCGAAGGGCCACCTAACCGGCCGCCCTACTGAGACCTCTCGTCACGTCTCGATCGTCTGATTCCGCTCCCGCTGGACTCGCGAGCAGGTACGCCGGCAGATCAGCTCCCATTCGGATGCACCAGCGCGATGAACGCTCCCTTTGGAGGCGTAAGTTGGAATACCTCGCCCGCAATCGGTTCATCAATTCGAAACGCCCGAGCAGAGAATACTGCGGCCTCTTGCCCGGCTACCATCGCCGCCACCTGGAAGGGCAACCCAAGTTGTTGATCGATGACCGCCGTGAACTGGTCAATTCCATCCCACTGCCAACCGGCGCGGATCGTACGCGCCTGTGATCGTCGAGCCACGATGGAAAGTGCGGACCGCCCCGCGTATTGTCGCTCGCCGTCAGCAACCGTGACCTCCCAGCCAGGATTGCGGAACGGCGGCTGGAGGAGCGTGATCTGCTCCAATCCCGATTGCACAGTGGGCAGGGTGGGAATCGGCACACCGTTCGATGAACGTAGGCGTTTTCCCGGCATCGACGAATTATTCGTGTACAAAATGCCGTCACGCGGAACGTATGAGTAGGCGGTCGCACCACAGCAAACGTTCACAACCAGGAGTTCCGATTCAAAAAGGATCTCCTCCCTTAAGCGATCAGGTCTCTGCCACCAGACGCGTCGAACCACCACGGGACCAGCGCCGAATGATCTGCCATGTTCACCTGGCAGACTCGATTGCGAACCGGCCCTGAATGATGATTTGACACTATTCCCCTCAGCTCCTCTTTCCCACGCTTTCATCAGCAGCTGCGAATCGCTCCGCTCCACGATTTCCATGAAGAGGGTATCCAGCCGTTCTAGAGCTCCAGCGATTAGTTGGTGTTCGATATGCGGCATCATACCTCTGTTTCATCAAGTTTACGTGCTCTTCTGCGTCAGCACTGGCGCACAATCAGGCCAACCGGGCTGTGGGACCAAGAGCCTGTGCTGTAGATTATAGTGAGCCCTGGAGGCGGGATGACTTCGCTCTTCGTTTTCGCAGTCCAATACCCTGTTTCACATCGAATATGAAACGGCAACTCAAAGTATGAGTATCCCGGCGGCGAACTCTGCGGCCCTTTTGTGTACTTGTCAGACCACCAGCAAAAATACCACCAGCAGCGGCGTTTCTGTATTACGACCGTAAGAGTAATCAGGCTTACCGGTGCCGTGCATCTGGTCTCACCGTGGACGCTGATGTCTCTCCCGGACATGTGGATATACTGCGTTCTGTGCAAGCAGTCGATTAGTGGATTGAACCCGTCCGGATCGCTCCAGGATAGATCGGGCTGGAGTGCCTCGTATACGGTCGAATCCGACGGCGGCGGAACCTCGGTCATGCCGTCGTAAGGGATTTCCTGGTCACCTTGGCATGGATTTCCGAACTCATCGATTAGGCACTCGTCTCCTACCGTTTGGATGGTGTTCAGCGTGGTTCCGGTGGCGGTTGACGTGGGACGTGCACCAGCAACCATTGCAGCTACTCGTCGCGCAGAGACGCTGGTGTTGTTCTCAGGATTTGCAATGTCAAGAACCGCTCTACCCCGAAGGAGGAAAATGCGAGCCCACTGCATAGCAGCCGGGGTGTTCGGGATCTCGCAGCTAGTGATCCTAGTTGGATCCGGAGTACCATCGGCCCAATCGAGTACGCCAACCGCCGTCATCTCGGCGGTCGGTCCAACACTACCTCCAATCGGGGCGGAGAGCTTCACACGTTGTTGCAGGTATTCGCCGCCCGTTGTCCGCACCGCCCTCCGACAGAGGACCTCCACGGTCTGACTGCGCCCGCTGGACACTTGTCCTGCATTGGGTACGTTGGGCGAAGTCAGCCGAGACGCCGATTCACCGCACGCCACCAGGAGCACTGACAGGCCGATTGCAGTTGTCGTCAAACCAAGCCGAGACTGGCATCGATGTTCGGATTGCATATTCGTTTTAGAGACTGTGGTGGAGGATTCAGGCCGCGAAAAAGGCCCAGGACCGATGTGATGATCCATGGTTGGTGTCCATGAGTTGGTCCGTCCAAACAGGCGGTGTACAACGGGTGCATTCGCGGGTGTTGGCCATCCTAGTTCATGATGGTTCGAGTTGGTGGACACCCGCGTCATCAGAACGTCAGTCGTCGTGCAAATTCGTCGAACTGTCTACGCGCATGTGGGGGGTGAGACGGGAGAGAACGCACATCCGCAAGCGTTCATGGGTGGGCGAGCGGCGTAGGGAATGCGGCGCTGGATACTGTCCGCAGAGTTGGAGGCTGCGGGCGAGGTGCTCTCGCCTGCCGCGGGGGCGGCCGCTCGGCAATTCGACCCGCACCTCAGCGCCTTCTTGGCTCTGGCGGGCCGCTGATTTCTCGCTCGGCGCTAGGCATAACACATTGCTTCTGGTAAGGATTCGTGTCAAGCCTCCAGTCTTGGCAGTGTCGGAGAGGGTCGGCGACTGAGTGTGTGGACTCACGGCGCCCATTGGTGCCCAGTTTAGGCCATGACGGGAAACCACAAAGAGCGGCTTGCGTTAAGCGAGTGGCTACCACACGAGGAGTGGCTCGGTCGTGTGATGATTATCTCTATGGGAGCTCTAGAGATTCGGCTAGACGGTCCAATTCTTCAGCATAGCGGCGTAACGCTGCCGCGTGGTCGGGGGTAGCCGTGCAAGAATCAGCTCCCAGCCGACGGAGGTGCGGGATCCGGCGGGCGAGCTGGTGTGCCTGACGGTGTACCGGCGCGGTGCGAGAGAAGTCGTGCGGCGGTTGAGCGCGTGAAAAGACGTAGCGGCAGCCACTGGTGCGTGGCTGCCGCTACTCGTTGAGGTCCTCGGGTGTGGCGTCGAAGTCCTCGGCCATGTGGATCATCCCGCAGGCACTTCCGGGCTTGCGCGCGGCGCGTGCCCGGCGGAGCGGGATGATCTTCGCCACGGCTTCTCCGCCGCGGGTGAGGACGACCTCGCCCGTAGGCGCTACCTCCTCCACTAGCTTGCGGAGCTCGGGCGATGCGTAGGCCAGATCGAAGGTGGGGTCTTCCATGAGCAGCACCTCGTAAGTTGGCGGGCAGAGCTCAGCTCGGATTACCAGTACTCTGATAGGAGTGTGTCTGATCCTGAACGCGGGATCCGGGGTATTCTAGTTGCAGCCAACCGGAATCGGCCGGCGGGGTAGACGGGCGCGGCACTCAGAGGAGGAGGTAATGACTACGAAAGAGCTTGCCACCCGGACGATCGAGGAGCTTCCGGCGGACACGACCCTGGAGCAGATCATGGGCACGCTCCAGCACATGCTGATGGAGGGTAACGGCGAGCAGCCTGCGGAGTCCGAAGCGGACCTGGACATCCCGGAGGGCGGCGGACTGTGGGACTTTCTGGAGCGGATCGCCGGAACGGTTGAGATGCCCGCCGACTGGTCGAGTGAGCACGACCATTATCTCTACGGGACGCCTAAGAGGTCGTCGTCGGCGTCGTGACCTTCCGCTCACCGGCCGCTCGACTCTTCCTGGATACTTCCTACATCCAGGCTAACCCTCAACCCACGGGACTCAAACCACCCGCGGGCTCACGCGCTCGCCCCGCGCGTCAAGCAGTCGCCGGAAGTGGTCATCACTGAAGCCGTGCTTGCCGAGGTAGGAAACGCCTTGAGCAGAACGACAGCCGGTATCTTCTCTAGCAAGGCCACGCCCCCTTAATGTGGATTCCGACGGGCGAGGCCACTACGGAGTCTCTCCTCAACGATTGCACGCGCACCGTTCTCCAACTCGCCACACACGTCGAACCGTTCGATGAGGCGCAGATACTCCATCAACTCCGCAGCGTTCGCACCGTCTGGGGCGGCAAACTGATGTAAGAAAAAGCCGAGGTTGGAGTAATACTTTCGCGCAGGTGAGTTGGAGGGAATTGATTCCTGAACAAGCGCGCGTGCTTCTTGATACGATCGGACAGCCGCGAGCTTTCGATAAAAATCCGTCCTGGCCCGCTGATCAGCTAAATAGTTCTCCTCCTCTCGCTGTGCGGCTGTCTTGCGTCGCTTTACCATGCTCCCTCCAGATTGTGCCGCTTCATCCAACCACAGCCTGACATAACCGGAGCTTCATCTGTCACGTGGATTGTTCAGAGCGTAGCGATAGATGCAGTTGCTCCATGAAGACTCCGCTGTACGCGTACCTACTCGAGTATTAACGTAACCGCAGTAGCCCCGAGAAGCTCTGCATTTAAGAAGCCGTCTTACATCGGATGACACTTCTTGAGCTTCTTACCACTCCCGCAGGGGCATAAATCGTTTCTACCGGGTTTCGGCAAGTGAGCGACGATTGCGCCAAATGCTCGTACCTTCGCATCCTGAATAGCAGCGAATTCTTGGAGTTCCACACCGCTCAGTGCGATTTCTCCGTGCTGCTCCGCGCGCGTTCCACGGTTCGTCAACTCGAACTCGGCGTCTGCAGCTTCGATAAACCTCCTAATCTCGGCCTTGTCGGAGAGCGCACGCCGCACGTTGTTCACCTGTCTTCCGCTATAAACCCGATCAGGGTCTGGTAGGAAAAGAATCTTATCGATCGGTGGAGTCTTGGGGGTGAGATCATGTAACTGCTGCGCAGCATCTTTCCAAACCGCGTGAAACTCCGCTTCGATCATGACGCCGGGCCATTCCCAGATCTGCCACCCGTAACACACTGAGCCGCCGTGTCGTTGAACATGCCGCTCGACTATCGGGAAACACTCCTTTACCGGCGCACCAGGCGCGGGAGTGACCTTGATAAATCGTGGGGCTGAGCGGGGCGAGATTTCACGACAGAACTGTCGGACAGCACCCGAAATTGTACGCGGCGTTGTTCCAAACATGTAGGAACCAGTATTTGAATTAGAGAACATAAGGTGAGATTCTGCTGAGAGTCCCTCACCAGGGTTCTGGGGTGAAGCGCGAGCCTACCAATCCGTCGGCTTGTAGTCCTTGAGGAAGGCGCCCCAGACGTGGTGGCCGGTGTTGATGCCGCTGATGATGGGATCCACGATGCGCGCGGCGCCGTCCACGATGTCGAGCGGTGGGTGAAAGCCGTGCTCGGCGGTCTTGCGCGCGGCGAGCTCCGCCGGGTCCTCATCGGTCACCCAGCCGGTGTCCACGCTGTTCATGTGGATGCCGCTCGCGTAGTAGTCGACGGCGGAGGTGCGCGTCATCATGTTGAGCGCCGCCTTCGCCATGTTGGTGTGCGGGTGCCGCGCCGTCTTGAAGCGGCGGTAGAACTGCCCCTCCATCGCCGACACGTTGACGATGTGCTTGTCGCGCTCTGGCGTGCGCGTCATCAGCGCCTTGAGGCGGGCGTTGAGGATGAAGGGCGCCACCGCGTTCACCAGCTGCACCTCCAGGAGCTCCACCGCGGGAACCTCGTCCATCATCATCCGCCACGAGTTGCGGTCGCGCAGGTCGATCTGCTGCAGGTCCTGGTCGAGGCGGCCCGCCGGGAAGAGCGCCTGGTCCACCGAGAACTCCTCCGGGAGGAGCGGGAGCTGCGACAGTTCCGCGGCGCGGGCAAGGCCGGCCACCGCGTCGTCGGTGCGCGCCGGGACGAGGGCGGCGGCGGCGAGCGCCGGGGCGTCGTACGAGCCCAGCAGGCGGCGCACGTGCTCCGGAACCTGGTCCAGGCGCGCGGTCTCGCCCTCCATCATGTGCCGGTAGAACTCGGGCGGGCGGCGCACGGTCTGGCAGGCGTTGTTGACGATGAAGTCCAGCCGCTCGTGCGTCGCCAGGAGCTCGCGGCAGAACGCTTCGACGCTGGGCGTGTGGCGCAGATCGAGTCCAAAGATCTCCAGCCGGTGCCCCCATTCCGCGAAGTCGGGCTCGTGGGCGTAGCGTGCGGCGGAGTCGCGCGGGAAGCGGGTGGTGACGATGAGGTGCGCGCCCGCGCGCAGCAGCTTGATCCCCGCCTGGTAGCCGATCTTGACGCGCCCGCCGGTGAGCAGCGCCACGCGGCCGGTGAGGTCGGCCGTCTCACCGCGCTTGGCGAAGTTGAGCTCGGCGCAGGGCGGGCAGAGCTGGTCGTAGAAGTGGTGCAGCTCCGTGTAGTCGCGCTTGCAGATGTAGCAGTTGTGCACGTCCGGCGTGGGCACCTGCGACTTTTCGGTGAGCAGGTACGGCTGGTCGAAGCCCGACGGCGCGAACATCGGCGTTACGAAGACCGGCTCCTGCCGCAGCTTGCGGATGCCGCGTTGCGACAGAACCTCCTCGGCGCGCTGGGCTCGCTCGACGCGGCGCTCGCGGCGCGTGGCCTTCTGCAGCCGGCGGCGGTCGTTGGCGTCCGGGCGGGCGATGAGGCCGGTGGCCCGGAGGAAGCGGTTGCGCTCCTCCTCGCTCACCTCCGCCAGCAGGGCGCGGTCGGCGACCACCTCTTCCAGCAGCTCCGCCGCGGCGCGGATGCGCTCCGCGATGGGGCGCGCGTCTGTCGACATCGTGTTCATCTCACTTGGGAACGCGCCTCGACTCCGGTGGGCCGGCTTCGAGGCGCGTGGTGTGATCCGCGTTTCTGGATGCGGGGTGCGCTGTGTACCCTCGTGTGGCGCCGCGGTGCCCCAAAGCGGCCCCGGCGCGCCTCTTGCCGCGACCGGCGCCGGGTACCCGCGTGGTCCTACCGATGACTGGAGGTGGTGCATGAGTGTGGTCCGATGCCGCGAATGCGGCGGAGACGTCAGTACGCAGGCCGCGGTCTGCCCGCACTGTGGCATCAGCAACCCGGCTCTCACGGGCGACGCGCGCGACCACGGGCGAGGCGTGCACGACCACGCGCCCGTGCGTCGCCGGGGCGGCAAGGGCGGGTGGATGATGGCGCTTCTGCTACTGATGATCCTCCTGGCGCTCTTTGGCCTCTGGTACGGCAACATCGTGGACTTCAACTAGCCACGGATGCCGCTACCCGACCTCAAGACGCTGCGCCGCGCGCTCGACGACTACACCGCCGTGGTCGAGCGGCAGGGAGTCGCGCGGCTTCCCGAGCTGGACCGCTGGTACCGCGAAGAGCTGCCGGGGCTGATCGCCGCGCGCAACCCGGCGCACGTCACGCACGCCGAGCTGGTGCGGCTGACGGAGTGGAAGATGGCGCGCGGCGTGTGGCGCGCGCCCAACCTGGTGCTGGTGCGCGGCAACGACCCCGCGTCCGTGGTGGAGACGAGCACGGCGGCACTAGCCCGCATCCCCCACCCCACCGCGCCCGTCTCCGAGCTCGCCAAGCTCAAGGGCGTCGGCCCGGCGACCGCATCGGCGGCGGCCTCCGCGGCGGCGCCGGAGATCTACCCCTTCTTCGACGAGCTGGTGGCGGCGCAGCTTCCCGGCCTCGGTCCGGTCGCGTGGACGCTGGGCTACTACGCGAAGTACGCGGACGCGCTTCGTGCAGCCGCCCAGGACCTGGAGTGGACGCCGGTTCTGCTGGAGCGGGCGCTCTGGGCGCACGTCGGCGGCAAGGCGGGGATCGCTTAAAAGCATCACACAGAGAACACGGAGGGAACAGCAAAGGCACAGAGAACCCCTTCTTTGTTCTTGCTGTACCCTCTGTGTCTTCTATGAGAAGGCCTTATCTGTCAAGGGCCAACGTGGTGGCCCTGCCGGCCTCCGGCCGGCATTTTCGCGCCCCTGACCGCCTGTGCTGAATCGCAGGCGCACTCCATAACGGGAGGCGTGTGGAGCGGAATGCACACCCGGTTCCGCTCGCCATGCCCCCTTCCGTTTCTCCACGCCCGACACGCGCCAGGGGCTGTCCGGATCTTTGCCGGCACTCCACCCCATCCACTCTTCTATCCGCACTCGGTGCTAGCCGCCTCTTTCCGGGCGCTGGTGCAAGCTGGTATCCGATTCCCCC
>DASVVI010000283.1:0-5173 GCA_036386635.1 Longimicrobium sp. | reverse complement strand
CCTGCGTTCCACCGTCCCATCCCCAGTCGTAGTTGCACTCGATCACGCCGGTGTACGTGTTGTTGCCGTCCAGGTACGACGTGCCGGTCGTGGTGCCGAGCGTGGTGTAGTAGTGGTTCGTGTAGCTCCCGTTCTGTGTATTGAAGGTGATCAGCGACACGGTGTAGCCGGTGGCGCCGCTCGCCGCGTTCCAGCTTACCAGCGGAGTTCCGTTGGAATCGGTGACGGAGAGCCCAGACGGCCCCGGCAGCGGATAGCGCGAACGCACCGCCGTCAGGTCGGACGAAGCGAAGCCGGCCCACGAGTTGAGCGCCGTTCCGCCGTTCATCACCGAGCCGGTGGCGTTGCCGCTGGTCGGCGTGCCGTATACGTGGTTGGCGCCGACCGTCCCGGCGCTCTCGCCCAGCTGCGCGTAGTTGCTGTGCCGGAAGCCGATCGTGTGCCCGAGCTCGTGCACCATGTTGTGCACCTTCTGGGCGCTGCTGGTGGAATACCCGAAGCAGGTGTTCACGTACACGGTGCTCCCCGGATTTCCGCTCCCCGGGAACGAGGCGGACGCGGCCACGTTCGACGACGTGCAGGTGGTGCTCACGGTGATGTCCGCGGGGGAGCCCTCCACCATCGTCACGTTGGCGTCGGTGATCCCGCTCCAGTGCGACAATGCGGTGCGCGCCGCGGTCTGCCACGCCGGCTGCGAGTTGAGCCCGGAGAGATCGACCGTGATCTGGTTGATCTTGGTGGACGAAACGAGGTTGGTGGTGGTGTACTGGTAGCGCGGCTTTCCGGGAGTGAGCGGGCCCCCCGCGCCGATTTCCGCCTTGGGGAGGTAGATGTCGCCCTCCACCAGCAGGTAGCTCCCGTGATCCTCGATCATGTCGGTGCGGAAGCCCATCGCACGGACCGCTTCCACCACCGCGTCCGGCGTTTCCGCCCGCTGCTCGGTGGGATTATCACCGCACGCCGCCACCAGCAGCGTGCTGCACCCGATGGCCACAAACAGACTGCGATTCCACATCGTGCCATCCTCCTGATGGTCGGTTGTTTTACGAGTTGTACGAAGGGAATCGACCAGGCTCCCGCCGCACGCCCACCTTTCACGTCTATCATATTTAACGTCCGATAATGTTGCAACCCCCCGCGCACCGCCGCACGCTGTCCACAGAGGCTCGCCAGCTGGCGAGGATCAGGAACGAGGCGCGATCTACGGGACGGTTGTGTGCCGGACTGCGTCCTTGGTGTTGGGCAAACGCGAACAGGGTCACCGGTAAGAAGGTGACGTTCACGCCTTACCTCACGGTACTCAGAGCTACGGCCTGAACTCCGTCTTCTGGCATTTCGGGCACGGCGGGAGATTATCGCTGTGGTCATTCAGCACCACGGTCTGTCCACAGCTTTTGCAAACGTACATCCCCTTGCCCGGTTTCTCACCTGTGGTGGACACGAGTCTGGCTCCTGGAATGAAGAAAAAGATGGTGTGACGGCATCACCCGCGCGCAGCGCCGTCACACATCCGCTAACTCAATAATCTGGTCGGACATCGTCGTACGAATCCGCACTGGAGCAATAAATCGGCAGCCGCGACGATCCAGTCCCCGCGAGTACGGTAGAGACGATGCGCACGATCTTGCCCTTGCGGCGGTGCGACGTCCGGTGCGCTCCGCCAGCTTCAATGCTTCGTCAGGGCACACGCGCGCCGGTGCGTTGCAGGTTGGCGGCGGGTGTCAGCGCTTCTCGCTGAACGAGATCCCGCCTCGGGCCGTCAGAGGAATCGTCTGCTCGGCCTGGTGCGTCGGAGCACGGCGTATCGTCTGGCGGAAACCCGTCGCGCGGAGTTGGATCGCCCCTTCCAGGCAGTTGAAAGTCCAGAGCCAGTTCGCTTCCGGTCCTTCGAAGCCTGGACGCGTGGGCTGCCGGTCTGCTCTGTCGAGGTCCTGCACGGTGATGCCTCCGAACGATTCCAGATCGAATTGGAGGTCGGTGACGTTCTGGAAGATGATCGTGGCGGGAGCGATCCAGAAGCTGTAGTGAGTCTCATCCGGACCAGGATGCACCCACTTGAGGATGTAGTCGATGTCGAAGGCGATCTCGAACGTTTCGGAGAGGTACGCCATGGCGTGGATCGGCGCATCGTGCCAGCTCATATCCTCGAAATCAGCGTCGGTCCAGACCCACTTCTCCAGCGCGTACTCTTCGCTCATCTTGGAACCAGGGGCTGTATCGCCGTGTCCAGTTTCCCCCACCAACTTGCAAGGCAAGGATGGTCAGGCGGCTCGGGGCAGCGGAGGTGGACCGCTGCGCTTGGACGCGTGGATGATCAGCCAGCGCAGGGCCGCGATGTAAACGATCCACATCAGAAGCGTGATGCCACCTCGCATGGCGCCGTACTCCTCACCGCGAAGGCCGAGCCCGAAGTACATCGCGGCGGCGACGGCGATTCCCGCGAGGGACGTCCAGACAGTGAGCGGTACCGCAAGGCAGATGAACCGCTCGATGAAGCGCCGGTCGTCGCCGGCGGCGTTCGCGCGGTAGCACACGTACACGGCCACGACCCAGCCCGCCACGATCATCGCGAAACCGAATGGTGACGCGGGTTCTGCGGGGTAATGCGAGCGCCACGCGTATTCAGCGTACTGCACGATTCCGCCGAGAACCATGTACTGCGCCTTCACCCTTTCCGGTACACGGTCGTCCCTCAGGTCGCGGGCGAAGGCAAGCGGGTTGAGCAGGTACAAGGCGCGGGGATCGTTGAGAGTGAGGGGCCGGTGCAGTGCTCCCGTGCGCTGCTCAGGCGGTTCCCGCGAGCAGCGACAGCCACATCTTGCAGTTCGCCCGTCCTTCGGGAATGTCCGCGATGCCGCCTCCGACCGCGGTCGGGGGAACGAAGGAGAGACGATAGCGCTCGTCGCCGACACGGAGCTTGATGCCGCCGCCGAAGTAGTACCACGGCACTTTTACGTCGCCGACGCTGGAAAGCGGCGCGTCGAAGATCGTCTCGTCGTCGTGCGTGACGAAGAGGAGGTGGCCCTGGTCCAGGCCGAGAACTCCCGGCACGTTTCGGGTGATCCCCTTGAGGAGCCACGCCTCCGTGAACACGCCCTCGCTGGTCCCAGTCGCCTCGCTCATGCGGCCTCCGATGGGTTAGTGTGCCTGGATTCGGCTGCGGCTACATGCCTAGCACCGCTATCACCTCTACGCGGGACAACTGCTCCCGCAGCCAGACGCCGAGCTCGTCCAGCAGCGCAGCCAGCGCGTCCGCGTTCTCGCGAAACGAGGCCGCGAACCCCTGCTTCGTCCTCAGATAGTAGAAGCCCACCAGCGGCGGAACGTCTTCGATGGAGGCGGCTGCGCGAAGATCCCGCGCGACGCCGGCCAGGTCATCGAGGATCGCGTTCCACGTCGCGCGCTCCACGTCCACGAAGGCGAAGTGGTCGAACCTTGGCTCGTGCCGCTCGATGATCCGCTCGAAGTACCCAAACACCTCCTCCGTGAGGAACACCGAGCCCTCGTTCCAGCAGGAGTCGCGGTACCCGCCCGGCAGCAGCTCGATGTAGGCTGTGCCCTCCAGCGCGGCTGGATCGCGCAAGATCGTGATCGGCTCCATCGGTTGGCTACGAAAAGATTCGGACGCTGGGGTGAACCGAAGGGTGAGCCGCCGAGCTACAACCTTCGAGACAAACAGCCGGCCCCATCGCCGCAACCGTCTGCCACGACCTCGCCCGTTCAGTCACGGACGAAGTCAGTGGGGTTTTCGATCACGTAGGCAGCACAGCGGCCAGGCAGCTCCTCCAGGCCCAGGCAATCGCCGAAGGCTCTGTCGTAGGGCTCGAAGGCGGCTACACGCTCCGCATCGGGCCCGCGGAGCCGCCGAAGCTGGAAGTTGCGCACGCTGCGCTCACGTGCGGGCCACTCGTCGGGGAAGAGGGCGGCGACCTGGTCGACAACCGACGCGAGTGCCTGGTCACCGACCAGCGCGAACCCTTCCCGTGCTTCGCGCGTGAGCACCCCGGCCGGGTTCGCGAAGAACTGCTCAAACCCGCCGTTCGACACCTCCGCCACGCACCAGTGGATCGCCAGCAACGCTTTCTGGCCCCTGGAAAGCCTCGAGAGCTGGTCGTCGACCGCACCCGGCTCGGCGCTCAGATCGACGGCATCCCACACCGGTTCGATCGCGGCCCAGGCCAGCTTTTCCGGTTCGCGCTCGTCGAGAAGGGCTCGGGGGACGCGCAGGTCGCCGGTCTGAGCGGTTGCCGCGGCGATGGCAGAGGCGAACTGGACCAGGTCCCACCGGTTGCCGTACAGGTCCTCGAACACGGCCACGGTGCCGTACGGCTGGACGGCCGGGTCGCGCACGAAGCGGATTCCCGCGGCGAGCATGCGGTCGTAGTCGCGCCAGAAGTCGTCCGTGCTCAGGAAGAGGAACACCCGCCCGCCCGCCTGATCGCCGATGAAGCGCGCCTGCTCCGGCGTGGAAGCCCGCGCGAGGAGCAGCGAGGTCCCGGGCGGACCGGGAGGCGCCACGAGCACCCAGCGCTTGTCCTGCTCCGGCTGATACGTGTCTTCCACGAGCGTGAAGCCGAGCTTCTTCGTGTAGAAGTCGATGGCTTCGTCGTAGTCGCGGACGACCAGCGCGACGTGCGCGAGCTGCTGATGCACGAGGACCTACCTCGAGGTGCCGGACGCGCCGCGCGCCTGGGCGGCATCCAGCGGATCCAGCGGCCCACGCAGGAGCAGCACGCCGTATACCAGCGCCAGCAGCGCGAGCGGCACGGCGAGCCCCCAGAGCGCCCGGGGCACGCCGGGCCCCACGAGCGCCCGCAGCAGCGACAGCGCGCCGACGAAGTACAGCACCAGGTTGGCGAGCACCACCGGACGCCCGTAGATGCCGCCCAGCAGCGCGCCGCGATGAAGCCAGTTGAGCGCGGCCACCCCGAGCCACGCGGCGCCCAGCAGCTGTCCGAGCCACGCGCCCGCCGCCGGAAACCCGGGCACCAGGATCGGCAGCAACACGTCGGATGCGAAGAGCAGCGCCAGCCCGCCGGCCAGCAGGACCGCGGCACTGATGCGCGTGACGATGGAGGAGATCAACGGTTGCGCGCAAGTTCGAGGAGGACCGGCCAGGACACGTCAGACGAACGGCTTAAGCACCATGCGGCCGTACGCGATGAACGCCATG
>DASVVI010000282.1:0-2191 GCA_036386635.1 Longimicrobium sp. | reverse complement strand
GCGCACCTCGTTCCCCGCGGTTGCCGTCAGTCTCAGGTTCCGTGCATCCAGGGCGAACATCCCGGAATCGTCGTGGACTTCCCCCACGCGCACCCGCCGGTTCGCGGCCGTGCTGCCCCCGATCACGACTCCCCAGTTCCCCTGCCCCACGAGCTGACCCGGCACCAGCACGTCGCCGTAAAGCTGCACGCCACCGGTATAGGTGCGCACCGCCCAGTTGCGGGTGCTGTTCAGCAGTCCGTACCCGGCCGCGTCGGCGTACAGCCAGCCCTTGATCGCGCTCGCCTGGCCCGTGCCGCGCAGGGCGAGGAACGTCGCCGCGGTTCCGCCCGTGATCTGCCATCCGTTTCCGGTGCCGTCCGCCCCGGCGTACAGGTGCCTGTTCAGCGCCTCGTTGTAGAGGCCCGCCTCGCCGTTCGCGTTCCGAAACCAGCCGTTGTTGTGCAGGATGGCGTCTCCGTTCACAGCCAGCCTGTACGTCGATTGCTCTACCCCGCCGATGTTCGTGGGGCGGCCGCTGTAGAAGTTGATGTACGTCTGCCAGCCGTCGGTGCAGTCGAGGTAAAGGCTGGGCGTGCTGGTGACCTGCGAATGCGCTCCGCTGCGCGCGCCGCCGAGCCGCAGATCGTAGCTCACCCCGCGCGCCTGCACCCAGGTGGTGAACCCCGCACCGTTCGGATCGAAGATCATCCGCGGAATGCTCGCGTTGTCGCGGATGAAGAAGTGCCCGCCGCTGCCGTAGTTGAGGTACGTGTTGTTGTCCGTCCACCGCGGCCAGAACACGGGCTCCGCCGATCCGTCCGCGCGATTCGCCTGAAGGTAGGCGCCGTTTGCGAATCGCATCGTACCCTGCACCGTCACCTGGTCCCTCGCGGTGAGCGCAGCCACCGCGAGGAGGCCGCCCTGGGTGAGCGTCATGGTGTCCAAGCTGTACTGTCCGCTATGCCACCCCAGGATACCGCCACTGTTGTAGATCTCCCACGCATGGGTGTTCGCCTGGCGCGCGTTCACCAGGATGCCGGCAGACGCACCACCCGTCGTGAGCTTCCCCCCCGCGGCCGAGACGGAGCCCGCGCTGACGATGTTGCCCTTGGCCCAGATCCCGTTCGCCGGCACGTACGTCGCGTGCGAGTAGGCGTCGCTCACCAGCAGGCCGCCGACGAGGGCCTGGAGCGCGGCGCCACCGTTGGTGAGGAACTGGGCGGCGCCGTTCGTGAGGTCGATGTAGGCGCCGTCGCCCCCGTAGAAACGGTTCCCCGCCGCCCAGAAGCTCCCCCCCCGGAACTGCGCCCACGCGCCGGCGTGGTCAACCAGGTCCAGCGCGCCCAGCACCGCGTGGCGCAGGGTTACGGCGCTGTACATGGAGCGGTGAAAGCCCACCGCCACCGCGCTGCCGTTCGTGGTGCGCAGCTCCACGTGTCCGGTCCAGAAATTCGGGTCCACCGTGTTCTTTTCCACCTGCAGCCGCTCGCTCATCACCCCTCCGGCGAGCGGCAGGTACGGGTGGGTATGTGCGATCGCGGGATACTGCGCGTCGCTCTGCGCCTTCGTGTAGTAGCCGGCGAGGATCCCGGTCAAGCCGGTCTGAGTCGTGTAGTGGCCGTCGAGGTTGAACGTCGCGACGCGGTTATCCACGATCACCGTCGCGCCCTCGATCGCGAGAGTCTCGGCTGCCGTGGGACCCGTGTTCGTGCCCTTCACCCGCACCTGGCCCGTTCCGCCCGCCGTGCCGGTGCGCACGCCGAACTCCTGCACGTCACTTCCATCGAACGTCAGCGTGCCGTTGGGTTCCGTGATCACCTCGATCCGCACCAGCGTATTGAAGTCCGCATCGAGAATCACGTCCTTCTCGTACACACCGGGTGATGGACGTCTGACGATGTCGGGCGGGTACGGTCCGAGTTCCCCGGACCCCGGCGGCGCCTCGATGTAGAAGTTGACGTCCTGTACGATGACCCCAGGGTCGGAAACCCTCGCGATCACCGTTCCCATCGTGTTCCCCTGCTTTTTAGTGACGGTCACGTGAGCGTTCATCCCACCACCTCCGATTTGCGGAACCGGACGCGCAGACCGCGCATCTGGGTTCCTGATTCGCATGACCTGCGCATCGCTCTTCTCTCCCGTAGAGGGTTGCCGAGACACGGGATTCGTGTACCGGTCGGTTGCTGCCGGTGGAGACCATCGGTGCCAC
>DASVVI010000281.1:0-5084 GCA_036386635.1 Longimicrobium sp. | reverse complement strand
GTGCTGCTGGAGCTGGAGGCGAGCGTGCGCGGGATCGTGAAGCGCGTGGTGCGTGAGGAGAGCACCGGGCGCCGCACGGGCACGCAGGCGCTGAGCTGCGACGTGCAGGTCATCGGTGACCGCCCCTCCGGCGAGACGCCCGCCCGCTCCGAGCTGGTGCGGATCTCCACGCAGGTGACCTCGTCGCTCGGCGCGAAGCCGGAACTGGTCTCCTCATCGACAGACGCCAACGTGCCGATGGCGCTCGGCATTCCCTCCATCGCCATCGGCGTGGGCGGCGACTCCGGCGGCATCCACACTACCGACGAGTGGTTCTCCAATGACCACGGCGCCCTGGGAATCGAGCGCGCGCTGCTGATCGTGCTGGAGGCGGCGGGGGTGGTGTAGGGGCCCTCACCCCCGGCTCGTTACACTCGCCTGCCCCCTCTCCCGATAACAGGAGAGGGCTGCGCCCTCTGTTATCGGGAGAGGGGGCGTATGTCGTTGCAAGACGCGCGGATGGGTGCGGCGCGAAGGGCTCCCTCCCCCCGGCCGCCTCCCCCGCCTGCGGGGGCGCAGGGCGGGTGAGGGGGAGAACTCCGCTCGCGCTTCACAGATGCCCGTAGGGGCGCGATTTATCGCGCCCGTGCCCGCCGCCGCGCCGTCGCCCGCCGAAGCACACCGAACCCGTAGGGGCAGACCTGCGTGTCTGCCCTCCCCCGCCGCGCCTCGAACTCCGCCCCGCACACCAAAACCGTAGGGGCCGCCCCGCGTGGCTGCCCGTGCCCGCCTCTACGCCGATGCCCGCCGCCGCGCACTGACGCATGCCAAACGCCCCTCCCCCAGCAGTTTGGGGGAGGGGCCGCGAGGTGACGAGCGGGGGTGGGGTCCCGCTACCCCGCCTTCACCACCGAGTGGTCGCCCAGGTCCACCTGGCCGCGCACGCCGGTGACCTGGACGTTGCTGCCGATCAGCGAGTCGTGCAGGTCGCACCCGTCGACCACCGACTTCTCGCCCACGATGGTGTCGCGGAGCTTGCTGCCGCGCACGGTGGCGCCGGCGGAAAGGGTGACGTTGGGTCCGATTTCGGCGTTTTCCAGCGTAACGCCGTCTGCCACGTGGACCGGCTCGTGGACCGTGACGCCCTCCGCGGCGGCGGGGGAGCGGCCGCGGGTGGTGCTCAGGACGTGGAGGTTCGTCTCCAGGAGCGTGTCCGGCTTGCCCGCGTCGTACCAACCCTCCACCGGGGCAACCAGCAGCTTGCCGCCATGATCGACCATGTACTGGAAGGCATCGGTCAGGAAGTACTCGCCGCCGACGCCGGGGTCGGACGCCATCACGTGGCGGATCCCCTCGAAGAGGAGCTTCCAGTCGCGGATGTAGTAGAGGCCGATGTTGGCCAGCTTGCTCACCGGCTCCTTGGGCTTCTCGATGATCTTCTGCATGAAGCCCTGCTCGTCCGTCACGATCACGCCGAAGCGCTGATAGTCCTCCACCTCCTTGGCCCAGATCACCCCGGCTACGTCCTCGGGGAGGCGCTTTACGAGCGAGAGGTCCGCGTCGAACAGGGTGTCGACGAAGATGATCAGCAGGTCCTCCTGCACGTACGGCTCGGCCAGGGCGATGGCGTCGCCGGTGCCGCGCTGCTCCACCTGCTCCACGTACACGGCCTTGAAGTCCGGGTACTCGCGCGCCATGAACTCCTCCACGCGCTCCTTCAGGTGCCCGGTGATGCACACCGCCTCGCCCACGCCGAGCTCGCGCAGCTCGTCCAGGATGTAGGCGAGCACGGGCTTGTCGCCGACTTTGAGGAGCGGCTTGGGGGTGACGTGCGTGTGCGGGCGAAGGCGCGTGCCCTTGCCGGCAAGCGGCATCACGACTTTCATCGGTTCTCCGGGCGGACGAGGCGGGTGGGTGGCATCCCCTGCGGGGGTTCACGGATGCGCCCGCCGGGGGCACGATCCGTACCGCGGCGCGGCAATCGCCGCCACGCTTTCCGCCACCCCGCCGCGCGCCTACATTCCGCTTCCTCCCACGGGGTGCGCCCCGCTCCGCCATCCTCCGGCCGAAGGGTACCGCATGGGGCTCTGGACCGCCTTCACCCGCAACGTCGCGGAGACCCGCCCGGACGCGCCGCACCCCCGCCTGCGCGGCCGCGCCTATCCGGTCGCGTTCGCGCAGGTGTGGAGCGCGGCGCTGGAGACGGCGCGCGCCATGCCGCGCTGGACGGTCACGGAAGAGGCCGCCGGCGCGGGGACCATCCGCGCGGAGGCGCGCACGCCGCTGTGGGGGTTCATTGACGACGTGGTGATCCGCATCTCGTTGGACGACAAGGGGATGACGCGGGTGGACCTGCGCTCGTCGTCACGCGTGGGGCGCGGCGATTTCGGGACGAACGGGCGCCGCGTCGCCCGCTTCTTGCACGCGCTTGACCGCCGCCTCGCGGGCGAGGGGGGCGTCCAGGTGAACCGCTGAGACCCATGCAAAGCTCCAGCTCCGCGGACCGCATTCCGGTCCTTCCCATCCGCAGCACGGTGGTCTTTCCGGGGGGCGCCACCGCGCTCCAGATCGGCTTCGGGCCCAACGTGGAAGCGCTGGCCGCCCACCCCGCGCCCGAGCTGGAGGTCGCCACCGCCACCACGCACGAGGACGGCGCCGTGGAGCCCGCCACGCTGGAGCGGATCGCGAGCGTGGTGCGCGTGCTGGACCGGCTCAACCTCCCCGGCGGCACCACACAGGTGACGCTCCAGGGACTGCGCCGGGCGCGGCTGCAGGAGGTGCGGCTCGAGGAAGGCTTCTACACGGCCGTCCCGGTTCCGGTGGAGGAGGTCCCCGCGCCCGCCGAAGTCGCGGAGCCGCTGGTGGAGAAGATCCTCAACACGCTGCTCGGCGTGGCGGCGCGGGTGGAGCGCATCTCCGACGAGGTGCCGCGCATCCTGCGCATGAACCTGAGCGACCCCGGCCGCTTCGCCGACCTGGCCGCCACCCTCTGCAACTTCAAGGTCCCGGACCGCGACGCCGTCCTGCAGGAACTGGACGTGGCGGAGCGGCTGCGCGTGGTGCTGCGCACCCTTGAGGAAGAGCTGGAGCACCTGCGTCAGCTAGATGGCGCGGACGGAACGCCGGCGGGCGCCGCGCCCCTCCCCGCGCGCGGGCGCGAGCGCAGCGACCAGATCCGCAAGCGCATCCAGGCGCTGCAGGCGGAGCTGGGCGACCTGACCCGGTGGAGCGCGAGGCCAACGAGGTGCTGCGCAAGGTGGAGCGCGCCAGCCTTCCCCCGCGCATCGCCGCGCTGGCCCGGCGCGAGGCGGAGCGGCTGCGCTCCACCTCCGTCACCTCCACCGAAGCGTCCGAGATCCGCGCCTACCTGGACGCGCTGATCGCCGTGCCCTGGACGCAGCGCTCGGAGCGCGACGGGATCGAGCTGGAGCGCGTGGAAGCGGCCATCGACGAGGAGCACCTGGGGCTCGACGAGGCCAAGCGCCGCCTCCTGGAGGTGATCGCCGTGGCGGAGCTGCGCGGCGACCTGCGGGGCCCCATCCCGTGCCTGGTCGGCCCGCCGGGAGTGGGGAAGCGCACCCTGGCGGCGGCAATCGCGCGCGGGCTCGGGCGCCCCTTCGTCCGCCTGGAGCTGGGCGGGCGCGGGGAGGCGCAGCTCGTAGGCGCACGCCGCACGCGCCCCGGCGCGCAGCTCGGGAAGATCGTGGCCGCACTGCGCGACGCAGGCACCCGCGACCCCGTCTTCCTGCTGGAAGAGCTGGACGAGATGGGGATCGGCAACGTGGAGGGCGATCCCATCGAGGCGCTGGAGGAGACGCTCGACCCCGAGAACCGCGACGAGTTCATCGACCGCTTCCTGGATACGCCATTCGACCTGTCCAACGTCTTCTTCATCGGCAGCGCGGCGGACTTCTACCGCATCCCGCGCGACCTGCGCAACCTCTTCATCGAGATCCGCATCGCCGGCTACACGCCGGAGGAAAAGATCGCGATTGCGCGCGAGTGGCTCGTGCCGCGCATCGTCAAGGAGCATGGGCTGTCCACCGACGAGGTGTCGATCAGCGACGACACGCTCCTCGTCCTCACCCGCGGCTACGCGCGCGACGCGGGGGTGGGCAACCTGCGCCGCGCCCTCGCCGCCATCATGCGCTACCTGGCGCACGAAAAGGCGCAGAACCCACAGGGCCAGCACTGGACGATTACGCGCGAGCTGATCGAGGAGGTGCTCGGCTACCCGCGCTACAGCACCACCCCGGCGGAGAACAAGTCCGAGGTGGGCGTCGTCACGGGCCTGGCGTGGACGGCTTCGGGGGGCGAGCTGATGTTCATCGAGGCGCTGAAGATGCCCGGCACCGGCCGCCTCATCATCACCGGCCTGCTGGGCGACGTGATGCGCGAGTCGGTGAACGCCGCCTTCTCGTACGTCCGCTCGCGCGCGGACGAGCTGGGGATCGAGCGCGAGTCGTTCAACGACCACGATATCCACGTGCACTTCCCCGTGGGCGCGACCCCCAAGGACGGCCCGTCGGCGGGCGCCGCGGTGACGCTGGCCATCGCCTCCTCCCTCTCCGAGCGCCCCGTCCGCCACGACATCGCCATGACGGGCGAGGTGACGCTGCGCGGCAAGATCCTGGAGATCGGCGGCGTGAAGGAGAAGACTCTGGCCGCCTACCGCGCCGGCCTGCGCCAGGTGATCCTCCCCACCGGCAACCGCCGCGACCTCCGCGACGTCCCCGCAGACGTGCGCGAGGGGATGACCTTCCACTTCGTCGACCGGATGGACGAGGTCTTCGACATCGCCCTCACCGGCGACCCCGCCAACCGCGCCGCCACCCTCCCCCTCCTCACCGAAGCCACCGACGACCACGGCTCCGGCGAGCGCCAGGCCGCCGCGGAGGCGTAGTCCGGCAGTCCTCACGCGGAGCCGCGGAGACGCAGAGAGGAGCGGAGGAACTCCTCCGCACTGCGTTTTCCACATTTTAGCGTGACAATCACGGCATCAGCGTGACAAATCACCCCAGTAAGCGTAACCGAGCACCTCCGCCCCCTCTCTCGATAACAGAGGGCGGAGCCCTCTCCTGTTATCGGGAGAGGGGGCAGTCGAG
>DASVVI010000280.1:0-8585 GCA_036386635.1 Longimicrobium sp. | reverse complement strand
CGGGCACCAGAGTTCACCACAGCCTTTGGGGCCAGCGTCGGAGCGGGTCAGATCGCGCACGAGGTCACGTGCGACGGCTTCGACCGCGTCCCGTCCCAATCGCCGAAGGCGAGCGAGCCAGGCGAGGGTATGCACGTGATGGGGGGCGGCCCGGAGGACGTCCTCGGCCATCGCGAAGTCGAGGTCGGTGATCTGCTCCAAGGCGTGTGTCGTAATCTCGCCATTCATGAAGCGGAAAACCAGCAGCGTCTCGTCGCAACGGCTGCGACCGTGCTGCCGGAGCCATGAGGTGAATCCTGTATTGAACCGGGCGACGTATCCCCGTAGTTCCGCGGCGAACGGAGAGAAGGGGACGGAAGCGACTGCATCGAAGAACGGATTCCACAACGCACCCCGATCCGCCATCGATCGTCCACGTTCGAGCGCCTCGGCCGAGACGTTGTCCAGCACGTCGGACGCGAGGTCCCGATGAACTGCCAGTTGGGCAAGGAGCTGATAGTCGCGGTGACCACCCAGCACCCCGGCACTGATGTGGTTCCAGGCGTCAGCATCACCGGGCGCGCGACTGAACAAGCAGCGCGGACAGGTTACTGGGTATGTGCGTGGCAGAGCCTCTGCGGTGAACAGAGAAGAGAATGGGCAATCGGACATGGGCGTCAGTGGCGTGGGTCATTGTACCGCAGCGTGCCGTTACGTCTCAGCCCACCGCCAGTCCCCCACAACTCAACGTTCTGAAACCAGGGTAGCGATGACAATGCCTGAGGAGTGGTACGAGAGTGCAGTAGCATCTCATTTCACGCTGGAGATCGGCTACTACAACGGAGAACGGGGGCGACGCGCGGCGCAGACGCTCCTTCTGCATCAGAGCCCGCTTGACGAGTTCTTCGGCGATGCTGCCAGCGGCATTGGCTCCCGCTACTTTCTTACTGAGTTCAAACGCGATGTTACAACGCTCGACAGCGAGCGGCGTAAGCCGCTCAGGAGGACCCTACAGGAGGAACTAACGGCGGGAATACCATTGGTGCCAAACATCGTTCCACACACTGGAAGCGGTACCGATGCTGCGGAAGGCGAGCACACAGCTGATCCGGCGGCTTGGATCGCCGATCTATCCTTGCGCGGCCATTTCCTGTGCTGGGGCAGGGAGAGAGGGAGGAAAGTGTCTGCCGACATTGCACCGTACGCTTGTCTCGTGACGGCGCTACCATCGAGATATCAGTGGAGTGGAGTGGCCCGCTTCCTCAACGCGGTCGATCCGAGTTCTGCGAGCGCTGGTCACGAAACGTTGATCGGACTCCGAGTACAGGAGTTCTCCAGCTATGTCGTCCACATGTTAGCCCTGGTGCTACTCGAGAAGGAGGACGGTTCATCCGACGAGGACGCGCCTTCGGGAGACGAGATCGCAGACTCCACCATGCTACTTGGACGCGCGTCCAAGACTGGGATTGTCGCACTCCCGGTCCGCGGAACTAACATGCTGCTCCGACTCCTCAGCATAAACCAGAACGTCGAGGTTGCGATCAAGGCAGAGGTCGACCGCATCCGTGAGGAGCGAGCGGCGAGGGCACGAACGGCCGAACGGGGAAGAACCGTGAAATGATCCGGCCGCACGCCGTCGTGCCTGGCGCGTGCTACCAAGCCTCAAGAAATCCGATCTGCTCCTCATCATCCGGCAGATCCACGCGTGCCGGGTGCCGTACGGGACGGGCGAGGGAGACAGGACGAATCCTGCTGAGCACCTCCGCCCGGGAGATACGTGGTTGCACCCAGCGACGCAGCCACCAGGCGGCGATTGACTCCGTCGCGCGGCCCGGCGATTCTCCCGGAGGAATAATGTATTCAGGCGCCCCGTCCATCCCCAGTAGGTACCTGCGTGGGTTATTCACCAGGGTGCACACGTATAGGCTTTTTGCAAGCCCGTGGAACAGCAGTTCCTCGGGGCTGAGTCCGAGAGAGGTGAGCCCTTCGCGAAGGAGTCGCAAGCGTGGGTTGGCTCCCTCGCCGTACGAGTACGTGACGCGGCGCTGGCCCGTGCTTGCGACCAGCCACTTCTGCAGCGCGGCGACCGTGGCGTCGCTGAAGTGGAAGGTACCCCATCCCACCGTGCCCTCATCCAAGTGAACGTAGCGCAGCGATGACCCCGCCGCCGCCCCGACGCACTCGGCCGGCAGAGTCAGGCGATCATACTGAGAGGGCCGGACGCCGTAGAGACCAGTAGTGGAGACGAGTACGAGATCCGTGGGCCGAACAATCGGGCGTCCAGCCATAGCTGAGGCGATGATGCTGGGGACACCTGCGTATCGGTCCCGGTACGCCGCAACAATTTCCGGACTCGCAGCCAACATCGCCACCAGTTTGCCCGCCAAGAGCTCGTTGTACGGCGGGATCGCGCCGCATACCGTCAGGTCGGCAATTGCGGTACCCTGCAGACGGGACTTCGCCAAGCGGACGACCTTTGAGGCCGCCTCGAACCCGACAGGCGAGTCGAGGAAGGGACGGATATTCTCAGCACTCGAGGCCTGACGAAGCGGGGCAAGCACGTTCCAAAGCGCAAGCAACTGCGCGACGCGTTCAGCGCGCTTGGAGCGGAAGAGCGGTTCACCGGCTTCGCGCACCCAGTCCGTCTTCAGCGAGGGAACGATCTTTCGAGCGGGACCAGTGCGCGCGAGGTGTGCGGCCTTCATCTCGCGCGCGATGCGGTGGAGTTCAGCAATGCTGTCGATGCCCGGCCGTGATTCGAGAGCCCCGGTGAGAATCCCTTCCTGTCGGAAATCATCCACGTAAAGCTCAGAGGCGGCGTTCTCGACAACCGCGAGCAGCCATGACCGGAGCGTATTCGGGTCCTCCGCCCGCCACCAGCCGGCGTAACCCTCCGAGTCCCAGCCGATGTAGCGGTCGCGCGGCCCGACTTTGACCGCCGCGCCTGAGAGTTCACCGATGCCCATCACCGGATGTCCGGCCGCACCTGCGTCACGAACAATGAACCGGAGTTGCCGTGCCGGGACATCTCGCGGCGCATTAGCCCATGTGAGACGGAAGTACCGCCAGACGTCATTCAGGCGCAGGCCTGTAAAGGGACAAGTTCCGTCCTCAGTGACCATCTGCAGATACGGGCGGCAGCCCGCATCCAGGTACGACGGGTCCGCAGCCGCCGCGGCCAAGTCCGCCCCGTCGCGCATCAGGGTGAAGATGGAGACCGGCTTTCCCCGGTAGCGGCGCTCCCGCTCCAGGGTACGAACGAAAGCGCGCACGGTGGGGCTGCGTAGCGCGTTGGTTCGAGCGGCGAGGAGTTGCTGACGCCTGTCCTCACGCGGCCCCCTCTCCTGGGGCATCTCGCCGATGATCCGTGAGCGGCGCGGGATGTCGGGCTCGACGCGGATCTGCCAGCCAATCTTAGCGAGGTCGGCGAGCACCCGCGAAAGCGCCTCAAGCGCCAGGCGTTCTCGGCGGTTGCTGGAGTTAGTGGCAACGCTGCGTGAGAAGCGCCGCAATTCCTGCTCGACCACGTATTCCGGATCTTCGTTACTTCGCCCTTGTAGATCCTCAATCCGCTGCACAAATGGCACTATAGCCTCCGCCAGTCGCAAGTCTGCGACGTGGGGGGTCAGGTCCGACTGGACACGCTCCACGATGGTCCCGGCTCCTTATTAGGCGATGAGAAGGGCCTCAAGGGTCGAACTCCAACGCCGGTAGAACGAATGTGGGTCGCTGCCGTCCATGCCGAGGGGCATCAGTGTCGGATTCGCCTCGGCTGCGGCAATCAGGAAGGCGTCCATCGCGGTCTTCGCACGCGGTGGACCGTTGGCAGCCAGCGGCGCGTAGACGAGTTGAAAGAACGGATGGGATCGGTCCAGGGTGACCACTGTCGCGTCGGGTGCCTCCCTGACGCTAAAGAACAACCCTGGTTGCCCTGAGCCTTCCACTATGGCATAGCGGCGGCCGCCGGGGATCGGGAGGTGGCCCGTCGACAGGACGCGTGCGCCTTCTGGGGCACCGATTTCCGCGCCGAGGCTGGCCGCGCCCGGGCTCCCTTCGCCCCCCGCCTCATTCGTCTCTTCCTCCGGGTGCCCAGAGGACTCAATTTCGCGGTATTCTCGCCGCACTCGCCCATGTAACTCCTTGGCTGTCATCTCGATGTAGGGCGAGATCGCCTCGATCAAATGTGGGGCGGGGCGCACCTGCTGTTTGGTGTGGGTCACGCCAAAGGCGTCATCCAGCACGGGGTCAAAACGCACCTCGCAACGCCACCAATCGTCGTAGTTCTGCTTGCGCCGGTTTGGCATAAAGAACCACCCATAGTCCACCTCGCGACCGCCTCGCACAACCGATACCCCACCGCCGTTGACAATTCCGGCCAAACGCTTCTCAGGGGCCGTGAGCGCGTGCAAATCGCGGATCGGGAGGAGCGAGAAGGAGACGTGAACGGTCCCCACTGGGGAGGCAGGATCATCCGCGTTGCGGACCGTGCACGACCACTCGTCAACGAGTTCTCCACCGGAGGTGAGCGATTGGGGTGAAACGAAGAGCGGATCGATCGGCTGCACGGCTTCGCCGTTGAGCGCGATGCGCACGCCCCCCCAGATGTAGTGCCGGAACACGCGCCCGAGTGCGATCCCAAGTTTTCGGGACATTGTCGAGACGCGGCGGTTGTCCAGCCGGTCGGCGCGATCAAGGAGGACCACCGTCCCGGAGCGGGAGCGCCGCAGATGTTGGAGGTCCGGCGGCAGGCGACGCTCGCGAGGGGTAGGGATCCTCGTCTGAGTGCCGGCGGAAATCTCATCGACATCAATGTACGAGTAGAGGGGCGACTCGCCCTCCGCTTGCCAAGTGTACACCTCCAAGCGGCGCGCCTGGCTCAACGACGCATTGGGCAGTCCCATTCCGAAGCGGCCCAGGCCGTCACGTGCCCCGAAGCGGCTGCTGCCGCCGAAGCGCAGTGCCTCCCGGAGTTCGGCGGAGTCCATTCCCCGCCCGTTGTCCGATACAACAAGGCGCAACGGGTACTCGGACCCGGAAGGGTCGATGAGGATCGCTATCGACTTCGCTCCGGCCTGAAGCGAGTTGTCGATCAGTTCAGCAATCGCGCTCGGAGTGCCGCGGTAGCCTGAATCACGGGTCGCCTCGATGAAGCGGTCGAGCCGGACGATGGTGGTGCTCACTAATCGTTTCTCTGTGGTGGGGGTAGCCCTGAACGCCCTCTGCCAGGCGTCATGTGCGGAATGGACAGTAGCTCGTCAACGGTCGTATGACAAGACCGGGCACGCCTATCCTGGTTGACCCTGTCCCACAACCGCCGCAGGCGCTTTCGAGAGCACCCTGCTCCGCCGGTGTCGGCGGCCCCTGTGCCTCCAGATCCGGCGCGAAGGCCGTCCCGGCGCAGACGCGCTTCGGGGAAAGCCGCACAGTGCGCAACCTGAGCGCGTTCCGACCTCGCGCCATATCTGCCTTCCGCGAAAACCGCTCGGCTTAGAAGTACCAATGTATACCCCGACGCCGCTTGCGCCGAGTGGTTGCGAACATTACATCCATCCTTCCCAGGCAACCCACCGACTCGTTCCCCTGCCCATGCACTCCGCAGCACACGCCGACGGTGCTGCGCTCATCATTCGATTCTGCGACACTGATCTCTGGAAGCCCTTGAGGAGCGTTAGGTATGTATCACGAGATTGATCGGTATGCAGATGCCCTTCGGACCTACATCACCTCCACTTACCACGTCTCCAACCCTGCGCTCATAGACCTGCGGGACGATATGCTTCGCTGCACGGGTGCGCTCGCACAGGAGCCGTATCTCGAGAGCACGGCCCGCTACACCGCACGCCGAAAATACAACCAACTCGGACTGACCTCCGCTGTCGCCGACCTGTTCGGCCGCTTGTCGGCGCGCGGGATCATCTTCGACCCCCCGTACGACCACCAAGCCGAGGCGCTTGAAGCAGTCTTGACTCCGCCCTACCAAGATCTGGTGGTCACCACCGGCACTGGGTCGGGGAAGACCGAGACGTTCCTGCTGCCAATTCTCGCCCGTCTCGCGGGTGAGGCTGCCGGGAACCCGCCGTCCTTCCAACTGCGTGCCGTACGCGCGCTCCTGCTCTATCCGATGAATGCGTTGGTCAACGACCAGTTAGGGCGCCTTCGCGTGATGTTTGGCTCGAGCGAGGCGGCTGGCTGGTTCACGGAGCGTGGGGGACGGCCCATGAAATTCGCCCGATACACGGGCCGTACCCTGTACCCGGGACGCCGGCGGGAGGACACAGAGCAGCATCGGGAGCGCCTCGAGAGCTTGAAGTTTTATATCGACCTTGAGGGCAAGGCCGCCTCTGACAAGGAAGCGCGGACGTTGATCGGCCACCTCCGAAGGCTGGGTAAGTGGCCGGCGAAACCGGCCAGCGCCCCAGACAGCGAGGACGGCATTTCGAGTTGGTACGGGACCGGCCGGTGGAAGGCCGGCAACGGCGACTGGCTACGCACGATAGAGCGGGCAGACGACCCAGAGTTGTTCCTTCGCCAGGAAGTACATGAGGCCGCACCCGACCTGCTGGTGACGAATTACTCCATGTTGGAGTACATGCTCTTACGGCCCATCGAGCGCGGTATCTTCCGGTGCACAGCGGAATTCTTTCACAGCAACCCTGGAGAGCGGCTACTCCTGGTGTTGGATGAGGCGCATTTGTACCGCGGGGCCCAGGGGACAGAGGTGGCGATGCTCATCCGGCGCCTTCGCAACCGACTTGGGCTCAGCGACGCGCAGATCCAGGTCGTATGTACGAGCGCTTCCTTCAGCAACCCGGACGCGGCGCTGAAGTTCGCAGCCGACTTGGTCGGGAAGCCCGCCGACAACTTTCGAGTAGTCAGCGGGACGAAGCGGGCTGCGACCCCTTCAGGCCCCGGGACAAATGAGGTGGCAAGGGCGTTCTCAGCGGTCGACCGGGCCGGCATCCACGCCGGCGCCCTCCACACGAGGATCGCGGCTGCGGCGCCTGTGCTCCAACTCGACGGCCTGCTTGGGCCGGGATCGCTCACGATCACCGGCAACGGGGCCATTCGCATCACCGGCTTGGGCCGGCGCCTGGAGACGATAGATCTTGAGCTCGAAGCATCGCCGGAGAAAGTTGAACTGCCCCCCGAACTTGTGGCCGTGGTGGCATGCGCGGGAGGGGAGGGGCCGATTTCTGTTGCGACCGGGGGGACGCCGGAGGTGGACTTCGTCGGAGGGGACGTGCGGCTGCGCCAGGGCCAAGACCCTGTGGCCCGCCTTCTCCACGGCGCGCTGCAAAGATTACCCGTTATCGGGCGTCTGCTCAATCTGACCAGTGGAGCGCGCACGGACGAAGATCCCGAGCGGGACCCGCAGGGAATGGGTCCTGCTCAGTCGGTGGAGCGCCTTGCCGTCCGTCTCTTCCCGGATGTGCAGCCCGGGCTCGCGCGGGATGCGACGGATGCGCTGATCGAACTCGCCTCCGTTGCCCGTCTGCCGGGGGGGGCTCCACTGCTCGCGGCGCGCGCGCATGTCTTCTTCCGTGGACTCGCGGGACTCTGGGCCTGCTCCAATACGGACTGCACACGCGTCGATCCTGATCGCCGCCACGGATGGGAGCAGAAGGGCGTAGTGGCGCCAACCGGCGGTGTCTTCGCGCAGCCAAGTCGGACCTGTGCTTGCGGGGGACGGATCTTCGAGGTCCACACATGCCGCTCGTGTGGCACCGCCTTCCACAAGGTATTCGCATTCGACCCTGTGAGCCCCGATTACCTCTGGGCCGAAGATGTCGGTGAGGTCGACGAGGCCGGTGATGTTGTGAGGCCCCTGTATCTCTGCCTGGAGGAGCCCCCCGATCCGAAGAACGCACGTTGCGTCTCCCTGGACCCATTTTCGGGTCGGATCGGCACGTACGGTGACGGGACGCGCGACGTATGGCTCGCGCCGCTGCCGTCGAAGGATACGCAACCGGGGCACTTCGCCGACTGCCCAAAGTGCGGCGCAGACGGGGAAAGCATTATGGACCACGTTACAAAGGGCGACGAGCCGTTTCAGGAACTGGTCTCCGCGCAGTTGCTGGAGCAGCCGCCGCGGCCTGACGTGCAGACGCCGCTTCGGGGTCGCAAGACCCTCATCTTCTCGGATGGGCGGCAGGCGGCCTCGCGCTTGGCGGGGAAGCTCCAGCAGTACTCGTTGCGGGATGCGGTGCGCCCGCTTCTCTTGGGGGGCTTCAACGAACTGCGCGCGCGACTGGGCAACCTGGTGACACTGGACCACGCCTATTCCGCCCTGCTGGCCGGGTGCATCCAGCGGGGCGTGACGCTGCGTCCGGCGCAAGCGCAGGAGTTCGAGAGCGACCTCGAGAAGATGCGCACGCTTTTGGAAAGTGATCCACCGGCCAGTCCGCAGGACATTCTGGACCTTTCCGGCGAGTTGAACACTTACCGGGTCAACAAGGCTTTGATGCTGGCGGTCTACCCGGTACTCAAAGACCCGCACACTGGGCTGTCTGCGCTGGCGCTCGGCACGATTCGGCCCGCTCTGAATGCCGTGGAGCGGAAGAAATTCGCCGGGCTCCCAGTGCCGGCCGGTCCGCAGGGCCTCTCGG
>DASVVI010000279.1:0-1843 GCA_036386635.1 Longimicrobium sp. | reverse complement strand
AAAGAACCGCAAAAAGGTCTTCTCTGTGGCTTTCAGTTCCTTCTGTGGCCTCTGTGTGATGCTTTTCTCTGTTGTTCTCTTCCTGCGTCTCTGCGCCTCTGCGTGAGACAAGCGGCTCACAACGCACACCGGTTCCTTCGAAACGGGGCGGGCTTCTCCGTGCCTCCGCGTGAGCCATGCAGTTGGCCGCACACACGAAAAAGGGGAGAGGCGCGATGGCCTCTCCCCCCAATTACGTCCCTGCGGTGCGAGCTTACTCAGCCGTGCGCGGCGGGGCGCAGGCGCAGGCGCCGCACGAGCAGAGGACGCCGCCGCAGGCCGCGCAGCGCAGCCCCAGGAAGTCGTCCAGCGGCGTGGTGCACCGCGAGCAGGCGGAGCGGGCGCGCTTGCGGGAGCCGCCGGTCACCTTGGTCGCGCTGTCCTGCACGCCCTTGTACTCCACCCCGTTCCCTTCCAGGAAGCGGCGGTGGTTCTCCAGCGTGTGCTCGCGGCGGCGGGCGCCGCTCGCCTCCTGCGCCAGGCCCTTCTCCTTCTCCAGCTCCGCCTTCAGCGTGGGCCACTGGCGGTAGCGGGCCTCGGCCTGCGCGCGCTGCTCGGGGTCGACGATCTCCACGACCTGCGACTCCACGACCCGCTGCGGAAAGGCGCGCGTGCGGAACTGCGTGAGGCTGAAGAGCGCCACGTTGGGCGAACCGGGAGCGGACTGGCTGGGGTCGAAGACGAGCGTGTCGCCGTCGACGGCGTGGCGTCCGATCCGGAGCTGGCCGTCGTTGGAGTCGTTCTGAAGCTGCATCGGGCCGACCTCGTGTTGATTGGGTGCCGGGCGCCCCCGTGACCCGGACAGGGACCGGGGGGCTTCTGAGAATGGGAGCGGGCCGCTAGTTCACCACGTCGGCCACGAACAGCTTGCGGCCGTCGAGCCCGTAGCGGATGGCGCGTCCCCCGGGGAGGAAGTGGGTGTGCTCGAGCTCCATGGCGCGGCGCCCTTCGATGCGGACGAAGTGGCTGGTCGCCACCACCATCACGATCTCCACCGCCGACGCCGTTCCCAGCGTGCGGCGCAGGGCGCGCTCCTGCTCTTCCGTCAACGGCTTCGGGCCTTCGCTCATCGTGCTGCCTCGCCAGGAGTGGGTCCCGCCGGAGCCCCAACGGGCTCCGCCCAACGAAAAGAGCCGCCCCCAAGCTTCGGGGCGGCTCTCCCCCGGGTGCTCACCCCCCGGGACTGTCGATCGGCTCAGCCGACGACGGCGACGTTCTCGGCGGCGGGGCCCTTCTGGCCCTGCACCACGTCGAACTCCACCTGGTCACCCTCGTTCAGCGACTTGAAGCCGCTGCCCTGGATGGCGCTGTGGTGGACGAAGCAATCCTTGCCGCCGTCCTGCGGGGTGATGAAGCCGAAGCCCTTTTCCGCATTGAACCACTTCACGGTGCCGTTGGTACGCATTGCCGTACTCCTGTTGGGTATTGTACTGACTGCCAGAAGTGCGGTATCTCCGTACTCACCGACTGCCCGTATCGTCCGCGGAATGGTGGCGCTCCGCGGGGCGCGGCGGCAAGAAACAGAAACGGACCCGAACGGCTAGCGTCCAGGTCCGATGACTGAACTTCTTTCGCTCACGCAATGTAGCGGGAACACGGGGATGGGTCAAGGCGGGGCGGGCCTCACGATGAGGCGAGGTCTCGTTGCGTGACCTCGATCCACTTCAAGATCCGCTCAGTCGGCGCGTCCGTACGCTCCAGCTGGCGCACGCGGAGGATCAGCTTCGGGATCTTGACCAACCCCTCGGCGAGAAGCGTTCGCACGAAATCCCTGTCCTTGTCGCGGAACGCCGCCAGCTTGCTG
>DASVVI010000278.1:0-3119 GCA_036386635.1 Longimicrobium sp. | reverse complement strand
CACCTCGTGTGAGGTCGGGAGGTTACCCGGCCCCGCTGCAATCGGGTTCAGCAGAGTCCGTACAACATCGTCAGGGACAGTCGTCCATGCTGCGCCGTCGTGCCTGAGGCCGTCGAGCGACAGGCGCGCCGTTACGTGGGTGCGAATCCAGCGCACGTCCGCCTCCAACTCGCGGTCCAGGCGCTGCATGAATGGAGTGAGCAATTCCTTCGTCTTCTCCGGAGTCGCCCCTGCGGCCATGTCGCGGATTTGACGACGATGATCCGAGCGCAAAGCATCCTCCGGGATCGCTCGAGCGGAGTCCAGAATCGACAGCCGGACGAGCCATAAACGTGAGTTGGTGAGGGCGCCGATCGGATGATCGGTGGGGAAGGCGACCTGCATCACCGGCGCGATGGGCGCCATACGCGCCGCCCACCGCTTCACGAGTTCGTCGTGCAGCAGGTTGCCGAACCCGAGGAAGTGTAGCGGACGTCTCACCAGCTTTCCGTCAAAGCTGATCTCGACATTCCGCAGTGGCGGCGTCCGAATGGTTTCACGGCGTGTAACGAACGCGTGCGAGCCCGCTGGGTGCGGGTTCCGGGTCGGATCCGTCCCGACAGGGAAGACCACCTGCGATCGGATCTGCTTCCGTCCATTGAAACCGCGCTCACCGAAGGTATACCAGAGCGTCTGAATTCGGCCGCCGTACGCGTCGCGTTTGGGGAACACGGTGTACTCGTTCGCGCCGGCGAGCAACTTGATCATCCCCTCCAGGGCACGGTCCCAGCTGCGCGGGCCCTTGGAAGCGTAGTCGGGCAAGACGCCGATGACGGGCGCCACGGGCGGGAAAGCGTCGAACCGGTCGCGGACCGACCGTGCCCACTCCACTGTCCAAGGCAGGTGCGGTTGGAGTGCGGAATCCAGCTCCTGCACCTCGTCCTCGTCCGCGTATTCCGCTGTCACCGCCGCCAGTTCCTCCCACTGGGCACCTTCGCCGCGCAGGGCCGCCCGCTCGATCCGCTCGGCCACCTCGCGGAGGTGGTTCCCGTCCAAGTTGACGCTCCGCTGGAAGACCTGCGAGCGCTGCAGAACCGCGACCACCTTCTCGTCGACGAGGCCGCGTTGCGCGATCGTGTAAACGTCGATTGTGCGGGCCTCGCCTCGTGCCGAGAAAGCGGCGGCGTTCCCGATGCGGTCCAGGCGGCCGATCCACTGGTCGACCTCGGCGGGGCTCCAAGGCACGCTGTAGAGGACTAAAATCCGGGAGCACTGGAGGTTGAGCCCCACCTGTGCGACATCGGGTACGAACAGTACCTGTGCGTCGCCACGTTGAAAGGCTTCCAGGTTCTCCATGGTCGGATTGTCATGCCCGCCCAGATCGTCCATCACCTCCGTGGTCATACCCTGCCGGATACGCGCGGCGACCAGCGGTGCCCGCGCGTGAAGGGGACCCACGATCGACAGGCGGGCCCGGACGGAATCGAACAGGTAATCGACAGTCAGGTTATCCTGTGCGGCGACCAGAACGCGCTCCCCCGGATTCTCGCACCAGACAGCTACAAGCAGGTCGATGAGGGCATCGAGCCGGGAGTCACCCCTCGTACGGTGCACCAGCGGTTTGACCCGCTCGAGCAGCCCCCCGCGCTCGTGCCCCTTGCGCCGCAAGAAGTCCACGCGTTGCTCGAGCGAGGGTGGACTTAGGATCACGCGCTTGGCGAGCAGGTTCTTCTCCAAATCGATCGAGAGGTCGCCCAGGTAGTCGAAATAGCGCCACATGAGCGACTGTCGCTCGGCCTCAGCTGCGAGCGGCTCGACGACCAGGGGTAGGTGGCGACGGCGCGGAACCACGCCCTCGAACGCAGCTCGCCGCGTCCTGATGACGCGGCGGTATGCGCAGTGGGCGAGTGCGGCCGCCTCCAAAGCCGTGGAGTCGTCGGCACATGTCTCCGCGGCAGTGCGGTCGCGCTCCGTGAGCGCAGCCACCACGCGCCCAATGGCCCACGCGGGCCAGGATGCGAGATCCTGGCTCATTGATAACTCGTCGGTCTCACCTTCCGGGCTGCGAACTACGTCCCAGCGTGCCAGCGCGGTGCGCTCCGGTTCAAGCATGGCGAACAGCTGAGCGTGCCGACGCGAGTCCTGGAAAGCGGGAGTGGCCGTCAGGATGAGCAGGTGATCGAACTCCGGTGCCACCCGGACTATCCGGCTCTGCAGATCTACGCGAAGCTGGTGCATCTCGTCGACGATCAGGACATCGTACTTCTCCGGATCAATATCAGAGAGCGACCACTTAGGTGGGACTGCCCGGAGTTGCCCCTCCCAGGCAAGCCGAATGTACTGCAGTTCAGTGAACTTTGTCTCTTCTCCGAGAGGCGCGCTATGCGCCCGCGTGAGGATCTCATCCCGCCACTGTCCGACCAGCGTGTCCGGAACCACCACCAGGGCGGTGAGACCCGGGCGCTCGCAGCGGAGCGCGTTGAGCACCATCAGCGCCTGCACCGTCTTCCCGAGCCCAACCTCATCGGCGAGCAGATGCCGCACGCGCAGGTCCGTAAGAACCCGCTCCACGTTCGCCAGCTGGTGGGTGTAGGTCGCGGCCGCGACGCCAGTGGCCGCTACCAAGGGGCCGCGCAGGCGCTCGCACTCGCGCCGCACCGCCTGGACGGAGATGCAGAAGTCGACGTAGGGATTCATGCTCAGTTTCTGTCGGACGTCACAAACTCCCTACTTCGCAGGGCCATGTAGCGCGCGGCCCGGGCGATAGATCGGTCGATCACGAGCGTGTCCACCGCGTTGCGCCAATCCAGGTGGATCACCCGCTCTGGAGCGAGCCAGAGCAGCAGCGACGCCTCCAGAATCGTCCGCGGGACAGCGCCGCCGACCAGAGCCGGACGTGCGTGGTTGCCCCACCGAACGAGCTCATCCAGCGCTTCGTCGGTGGAGAGGAGCGTGTAGTCGAGGCTGATCAGCAGGTCCGCTGAACCAGTGGGAAGGAGCCTTTCGGCGAGCGGTTGAAGTTCCGCCCGTCCCTTCGCCTCCCGGAGCCACTCAGTCCAGATGAGCGCAGGGTGCGCGGCCGGATCGGGGTCCTGCCCTACCAGGTCGGGAAGGCCACAGGTTTTATGGAGATCCTCAAG
>DASVVI010000277.1:0-6156 GCA_036386635.1 Longimicrobium sp. | reverse complement strand
TCGTCATCTGTCGAGCACGCCGGAGCGTGTGTATCCGGGCGAATCCGGAGGGTGGGGGCACAGAAAAGGGCCCCGGTCCCGGGCGCTGTGCCGGGAGGAGGCCTTTGCCGGCCGATGTCGGATTGTGGGGCGCGCGGAGAGATCCGCAGGGGCCTTACGCCTCGAGGGCGAAGTAAGCGTCACCGCGCCGCGTCCTGCACGGCGGGCTCGATCTGCCGCGCCACCCGCCGGAGGGCCACCTGTGCAGGGAGGCAGCGCGTAAGACCGCGCTGCCTCCCAATCGTTTGCTGCGGAGGCGGCTGGCGTGGGTCCTGCGACCCGCGTGATGCGCCGAATGGCTGCATTCGACCTGACACTTTCTACGTCAGGCTTACCTGTTCTGCATCGGTCCGACACGGATACTGCGACCCTGTGAGGCACCTCGAAAGTGGTGGCCTCCGACGTGACACTCGATCGCAGACCGTGTGGAATCTGGAATGCGGACGCGGGGAACGGAATCGCACCGTCGACAAAGAGGTGGAACTGTGCCACCGACGGATCCGCTTGCGAGTTCCGCTACAGCGTCTCACGTCCTGCTCTCTTCCCGGAGGCGGGTTCCGCCGTGGCGTCGCGACTTGGCAAGAAGCACAAGAATTACAGCGTAAGCGGCACCGGCTGCGAAGCCGTATAGCAGAGCTAGACTGCTGCCCGGCCCAAAGCTCAAGGGGAGCGTAGCCACACTTCCAAGAAGCCCTCCCATCAATACTGATGCGCTTGGTTTCCGCAATCGGAAACGACGCTCAAGTGCAGCGTGACTCACGGCTACCAAGCTCGCCGCTACCGGCCCATACAGCGAAAACATCAAAAATACGCTTACAACGCGACTACCAAGCGGGCCCATTTCGCTCGGACTTGCAGAAATGGTGGCTACTACCAGCAGCGTCAAAGGAAACACAACCAGCAACATCACTCCCAACCGTGTCGAAGTGCGTAACATGGGCGGTTTCACTCCTTGTTGATGCGAACGTCACTGTCCCCCGCAAGCTCCCAGATATACCCCTGATTATACCCGTAGACCATCTGAGGCTTCTTTCCCTCACGGTACACCCACACCTCGTATGAGGGGAAGCCATCATGTGTGCCCCCGGTGACGCTCACGTCCCCCGATTTCGACACGCTGATGGACATGCTGTAGTTGATGTATACGGGTGGAACGGTCAACCCGTTCAGGGCCATACCCATAGCCACAATCCCTGTGTTCTCACTTCCGTTCTGAACCTTGCCGTGGAAGATAGAGCCACTGCCGCGGAAAATCCCATAGGTCGTTCCCATTGCTTCTACTCCGAGCTGATTCGGGCCGACGCTACCTGTACTGGGATCGACTGAGAACCGATCGCCTGTGCGATACGAACCACCAGACGAGGAGAACTCGCGGTCATCTCCCGTACCGAGATACGCGCCTTTGATGAACGTCTCGATACAGATCCCTATCTCCCCCTTACGCATTTTGGGTTTGCTGCAAAGTCCGTAGGGATCACTATAGGAGACCGGGTCGCCATTGGCAAAGCCGTAGAGGTTGAGACCGCCGGCGAGGCCGATCGGGTCCTCCTGGGTAAAGCGGCCCGTGCTCGGATCGTAGTACCGGTTGCGGCGGTAGAGCGTGCCCGTCTCGTCGCGCTTTTCCTCCAGCAGCGTGCCGTGCCAGAAGGTGGTGCGCCAGCTCGGCCGCTTGTAGGCGAAGAAGCTCCCGGGCCAGTTCAGGAACACGCAGCGCGCTTTCCCCTGCGCATCCTGCTCGCACCTGCGGCGCGCGCCCGTGTCCGCGAAGTAGCCACCGTCCGGATTGCCGCCGGCGCCCCAGAGCGGCACCAGGGAGAAGGGGAGCACCGTGCGGGGCGTGGCCGCGCTGTTGTCTTCAGCGATCCGGTCCACGTAGCCCATCCGCACCACGCTCAAGGGCCGGTCAACACCCATGCCGTACGTGTACACGACCCGTCCGAAGAACGGGTTCGGGTCGAGCAGGGCGGTCCCGCTCCCCTGGAGGTCCAGCGCCGGCCATCCGCCGTCGCTTTCACGGTACTGCGCGGGTGCCTGGATCTCGTACAGCTCATGGTCCCCGTCCCAGACCGTACGGCGCACCTTCTCCAGGTTGCACTCGGGCGTCCATGAGTCGTTGGCGCAGAAGCGGCGCGCGCGCACCCACACACGGCGTCCCAGCGCGTCGTAGCGGTACTCCTCGAAGACGATGTGGACGGGGCTCCCCAGCTCGTTGTCGGGATCGGCGACCGTGCGCGTTTCCGACGCGCGCAGCTTCTCGTCCGCGGCGTAGTACGCCACGCGGTCATACTTCGACTGCTGCAGCGCGGGGGCGGTAACGAATAGCACGTTCCCCGCGGGATCGTAGTTGTGGACCCTGTCGCCGTCGGTGCCCTTGGAGCTCTTCAGGCGTCCCGTCGCGCGCTCGTAGCTCGACTCGTTCTTATCCACGACGGAGTTGGACGAGTTGTACCCCAGCCACCCGCCGCCCGCGGTCACCACGCGCACGTTCCCCTGCGATTCCGCGTAAAAGCGGTTCCCGAGCCCGTCGTACGAAAACAGCTCCACGAGACTGGAGGTGGCGGGGGTACCCGTGACCGTCGTTCCGGTGGAGGTGAGGGTGTGCCTCACCAGGTGCCCGAGACCCGAGTAGCGGTTGGTGGTTCGGTCCTTGGAACCGGCGGTGTTGCTGCTCTCGAGCACGCGCCCGCGCTGGTCGTGCACGAAGCCGGCGTCCCGGAGAAAGGCGCCCTCAGCCGTGTGCCAGACGCGGTCCGATTTGAGGTTGCCGTCTGCGTCGTACCCGAGCGTCTGTGCCACCCCGGCGGGCATCCCCAGGGTGTCGAGCTGACCGGCATCCGAGTAGGCGAACCGGAACTCCCTTCCGAGCGGATCCGTCACGCCGGCGAGCGCGCCCGTGGCCGGGTCGTACGCGTACCGAGTGTGGTTCTGCTGCTCGGAGGGCGCGAGCGAGCCCGGATGGGTGAGTTCCACTCGCTGGCCGTTCAGGTCGTAGCGGTAGACCAGCGGATAGGTGTGCGTGAACGAGGCGGGGTCGTTCGGATCTCCGTCCTGGGTGCGGATCGATTGCGTCTCGCTCTGCAGCGTGCCATCGAGGTTGTACACGCGCCGCACCCGCGCGTCCCCGTTGTCCGCCACCACCAGGTTGCCCACGGAGTCATACCCCAGCGTCTCCGCCACGGCCGGGACGGTGTACCCGCCCGCGCCGTCGTTCGGATGCATGGGGTACGCGTGCTTGAGCTGCGTAATGGCCCCGCGGATGCTGTAATCCGCGGATGGAATGCCCGCGCGGCTGAGTGCGTACGACACGGCCGGTGCGCCGCGCGTGCGCAGCCGGTTCGCGGCGTCGTACGTCATCGTGATCAGGAGGCCGCGTCTGGTCCGCACGGTCCGCACGTTGCCCGCCTCGTCGTGCGTCCAGCGCTCCACCTCGTTGTCCGTCGTGTCCGCGGGCGTGGAGTCCGGCGAGAACTCGGCCCGCTTCCGCCCGGCCGCATCGTAGCGGAATTCGGTGGTGATCTGCCCGATCCGGGTCGAGTCGGGGATCGACCGACGCTCCACGAACCGCAGGTTGCCACCCTCATCGTAGCGGTTCGTCACCCAGAGGGTCTGCTGCGGCGCCCCGTTGAGCGCGGGGCCTATGGTGCGGCTTTCGCTCACCCGCCCTGCATCGTCGTAGACGGTGGTGTCCGTCTGGACCACGTTGCCGTCGATGGGGGTCCGGACGCGGACGACGCGGCCGAGGTCGTCGTTCAGAAACTCCGTGCGGAACTCCCGCGCGGTGGCCGTGGCGCGCACGTTCCCGAAGCTGTCGTACTCCACCTTCTCCGAGGGAGCCGGCTGCGTTCCGGGCTGCGACGGCGGGAGGGTGATCGATTTGAGAAGCCCGGGCGCGTACCCGGCCTCGGACGGGTCTGTGTAGTATGCGAACGAGACGCGGCGCTTGAGGTCGTTCCCTACCTGTTGCCAGAGCCGGTGGCCGGTAGAGGGGTCGTAGCCGACGGTAGTCGTGTCGCCCTCCGGCTGCACGATACGGGTGGCGAAATCGGGCCAGTGGGGATCTTCGTACGCGTAGCTCGTGGTGGCGTACACCGTCTGGTTGGAGGCCCGCACGGACGACGTGCTGGAATCGGTCTGCGCGGTGAGGTTGCCGCGTGCATCGTAGACGGCGCTTACGGTGCGGCGCCTCCCGTCACCCGCCAGGGGACCGTCCATCCGGGTGACCAGTGCCGGAAAGCGGGGGTCGCCGCGGGTCAGGAGTGTTTCGCGCTCGACGGCGTCCACGATCCTGACCGGCGCGCCCCACCGGTTGAGCCAGAGGCGGGTGTGGTCGCGCGCGTCGCTATCGGGGCGCGGGCCGTCGAGGAGGGCGTACGCGCTGTCTCGTGGCAGCGCGCCGGAGCCGTCCGCGGCGGCCAGGCCCAGGCCTTCCACAGGCCGGATGTCCTGTGAGATGTTTTCGCCAGAACCGGGGGTATGCATCCACAGCTTCGAACCGGTGAGGCGGAACCTGGCGCCGTAGGCGAAGTCGGTGCGGTACCCTCGCCGGTCGGTGCGCGATGCGACGCGAAGGGAGGTCGGGTCCGCGTAGCCGAAACGCACCGTCGTCCTGTCCGGATCGGTGATGGCGTCGATCCGCGCGCCGGTGCGGTGCAGCGTTACGGTCCGCGCCGAGTCGACGCCGGGCGAGAGCGTGCGCTCCAGGCGTCCGTCTGCGCCGTACTCGAACGTGAACTCGCGCCCCGCCCCTGCCTGGGGGATGGCCAGCGCTTTCACGCGCCCGTCTGTGTCGTAGCGGAACTCGGTGCGGTGCGTGAGCCGGTTGACGGTGGCGATGTGGCGGCCGGCGGCGTCGAACTCCACCTTCACACCGCCGCCCAGGATGCGCTCCCAGCCGGAGCTCGTCTGCTTGATGCTGTCGGGCCGGTCCAGGGATGGCGCGCCCCACATGCTGTCGTGGCTGAAGGTGTAGCGGCGCGTGCTGCCGTCGCCGCCCACCCAGAGCACGGGCTTGCCGAAGGGGTCCATCACCAGCCGCTCCAGCCCCGCCAGCCACCATCCGGCGCCGAACGCGCTCTCGCGGCGGTTGACCACCACCAGCTCGCCGCGCGCGGTGTCGGCCAGCATGGTCTCGCCGTAGTGGGCGCGCACCTCCAGGGTGTAGCGGTACGGGCCCGTGGAGTCGCTCGCAGCGTCGTAGCCCACCGCGATGCGCACGGGGCCGCTGACGTCCGGCCAGGCGCTCCCCCGCCACACCCCCTGCCCGCGCGGGGTGCCGTTGACCTTGAGGGTGGCCACCACGCGCGAGAGGCCGTCCTTGCCGCTGGGCAGCGTCACGTGGGCCGCCACGATGGGGTGCGGGCTCGCGTGCTGGCTGTTGTACAGGAGCACGGGTGCGCGGGCGCGGCCCAGCGTGCGCACGGCGGGAAGCGCGTGGGCCAGGCGCAGGTCGCCGCACTCGGATGCGGCGCCGGGCGCGAGCGACACGCTCAGGCAGAGGTCGCGCTCCACGCTGGTGCCGGGGTTCACGTCCGCCACGCTCACCTGCGGCGCGGCGGGGTCGCCGGCCAGCAGCCCCGTGGCGAGCGCGCCTCCCGTGGCGAGCGCGGCCGCCAGGGTGAACATCTTCTGTCTCTGCTTCATGGGTGGTCCTCGGTTTGGTGCCGCGAAAAGGGCCCCACGCCCCGGCGCTCTGCCGGGTGGGGGCCCCACTTGGTTTTGTGTGCTGAGCGTGGTGTCTACGGCTGCACCCCGGCCACGTGCTCCAGCCTGCGGGCGGCCTCGCCGGTGAAGGCGCCGGTGGGGTTCCATCGCTTCTGCAGCCAGGGGTGGATCACGGCGTAGCCGAGCAGGAAGAGCAGCTCGAAGCCGTGCTCCATCCAGGCGTGCAGCTGCGCGGAGAGCTCGGGGCTGATCTCGGCCATGCCGCTGGTGGAGAGGAGCGCCAGCAGGTAGCCGGCGGCGAGCGCGGCCAGGCGCGCGCGAATCGATTTCATCTTCCGTGTCCTCCGGAATGTGGGTTCGTGAAGCGGCGGAGGCCCCGCTCCCGGGCGCTGTGCCGGGCGGGGCCTCCGCGGGCCTTCGTCATCTGTCGAGCACGCCGGAGCGTGTGTATCCGGG
>DASVVI010000276.1:0-5011 GCA_036386635.1 Longimicrobium sp. | reverse complement strand
GTCGGTTTCGACGACGGCGGTGTAGTCGAAGGGGCGGTCCACCGAGCCGATTTCGATGCGGGTGCCCTGCACTCCCGGGGCGTCCTCGAGAGCGGAGAAGAGGGCGCGGGCCAGCAGTTCGCGGCGGTCCGCGGGGGTGAGCGGGCACCAGAGGTCGGGATCGAGGAGCTCGGGGTACGACATTGTTCAGCCGGCGGGTGCGCGTGGGTGGATCGAAGCGCGCAAATGTATCCCGCGACGGGGTTTCGTGCCAATCGGGAGGGGGTGGCGCGTGGCGGGGCACGGGCAGCCACGTGGGGCGGCCCCTACGGATTATTGGTGTACAGGGCGGGCGGTGGAGCAGCGTCGGACACGGGCGCGATGAATCGCGCCCCTACGATGGGACGCGACGCAGTATGCGCTCGGCGGCTTCGAGGCCGGAGGTGACGGCGGCTTCGATGTTGGGGGCGTAGAGGTAATCGCCGGCGAGGGCGATGGGGGCGTTTTCCTCGAGGGCGCCGCTGCGGGCAGAGCGGAGGTGGGCGAGGTAGCCAGGGTAGAAGAGCGTCCAGCCGTGCTCCCACGGGTAAACGCGGACGTCACGGACGGTGCGGGACAGGCCGGGGAGTGCGCCGTTGAGTTCGGGGAGGACGGCGCGCAGGGCGTCCTCGGGGGATGCGCCGCGCAGCGATTCGCCGGCGGCGGGGGTGGGGATGACGAGGAGGAGCCCGCGCCCGGGCGGCACCACGTCCGCACCCTTGTTCTCCTCCGCGCAGGCGGCGGCGACCACGCGCGTCTCGCCACGCGGAAATGAGAGGCCGAAGAAGCGGCCAGGCACCGGACGGTCCAGGAGGAGCGCCACCGTCGCGGTGGGGCGCACGCGCACGCGAGCCAGCCACTCCGCCGCCTTCGGTAGCGCATCGCCGAGCATGCGCAGCGCGGCGGGCGCAGGAACGGCCACGACGGCGGCGTCGAAGCGATCGCTCCACCCGTCGCCGCTCAGCTCCACGCCCGCGTCCACGCGCGCGACGGAGTGGACGGGGCGGCCGGTGTGGAGCACTCCCCCGCCCCGCTCCACCGCCGCCGCCACCGCATCGCAGAAGCCGCCCGCCCCGCCGCGCATGGCGAGCACCTGGAGGGTGAGGCCCTGCTTCGACAGCGCGTGGTAGAAGCCGGCGCTCGCCTCGTCCGAGCCGGTGCCGTAGAGGGTGGCGAGGAGCGGGTGGACGAGGAGGTCCACGAAGTCGCGCCCCAGCTCTCGCGCGCCCCACGCCGCCGCCGATTCGCCGTCCAGCCCGATGTCGGCGGCGCGCTCCAGGGCTTCGAGGTCGAGCGAGGGGCCGTGGCGCTGGAGAAACGGGAGGTACTGCGCACCCAGCCGCAGCTTCAGCGCGACGGGGAGCGCCCCGGATGCGAGCATGCTGGTGGGCGAGCCGTACACCACCTCGTGCGCGCGCCCCTTTCTCCAGAGCGCGTCCCGCCCCGGCGCGCGCACCATCCGCTCCCCCGCCCCCACCTCGGCCAACACGGCAAGCACGCGGCGGTACAGGGTGCCGAAGAGCTGCGCCCCCGTGTCGATCCGGTACCCATCCACCAAATCAGTGCGGGTGCGGCCGCCGATGCGCCCCTCCGCCTCAAAGAGCTCCACCGACGCTCCGCCGCGTATCAGCCGCCACGCCGCGCACATCCCGGCGGGGCCGCCGCCGATCACCGCAATCTTCATCGCCCGAAAAGTTGGATGGCCGCACCCAAAGCGCACTCACGCACTCACGCACCAACGCACTTCCCATGCACACTTGCTCCGTTCGAACGCCCGATCCATATTGCTAAGATCTTACCACACACCCCCCAAAGCGAACTCTGATGAAACGCAGAGACTTCCTCGTGCAGGGCACCGCGCTGGCCGCGGGCACGGTCCTGCTGCCGGGGCTGGCCAGCGCGCACGCGCCGGTGCTGGAGATGGATGATCCGCAGGTGAAGGAGCTGGCGATGCGCGCGGTGGACGCCGCCCGCCGCGCCGGCGCCAGCTACGCGGACGTGCGCATCTCCCGCAACCGGCAGCAGGCGGTGGGCACCCGCGAGCGGCAGATCACCTTCTTCAACGACGGCGAGACGTACGGCTTCGGCGTGCGCGTGCTGGCCAACGGGTCGTGGGGCTTCGCCGCGTCGCGCGACCTGACGGCGGACGAGGTGGACCGCGTCGCCCGCCAGGCCGTGTCGCAGGCCCGCGCCAGCGCCGCGGCCCAGCGCCGCCCGATCGAGCTGGCCCCGGGGGAGCGGTACCCGGACGCCACGTGGACCTCGCCCGTGCAGACGGACCCGTTCAGCGTCCCCATCGAGGAAAAGGTGGCGCTGCTGCTGGCCGCCAACGAGGCCGCGCTCAGGGTGCAGGGCGCACGGTTCGTGAACTCGTCGATGTTCTTCCTCAAGGAAGAGAAGACGTTCGCCAACACCGACGGCTCGTACATCGCGCAGACGATCTACCGCTCGTTCCCGCAGCTCAACGTGACGGCGGTGTCGAGCGACATGAGCGACTTCCAGAGCCGGCGCTCCAGCGACATCGCGCCGATGGGGCTGGGCTACGAGCACGTGCGCAACTCGCGCCTGGTGGAGAACGCGCCCCGCTGGGCCGAGGACGCGGTCAAGAAGCTCACGGCCAAGGCGGTGCAGCCGGGGCGCTACGATCTCGTTCTCCTTCCCACGCACCTCTGGCTGACGATCCACGAGTCGATCGCGCACCCCACCGAGCTGGACCGCATCATGGGGTACGAGGCCAACTACGCCGGCACCTCGTTCATCTACCCGATCCGCGACTTCCTGGGCAAGTTCCGCTACGGGCCGGAGTTCATGAACGTGCAGGGCGAGCGCTCCACCCCGGGCGGGCTGTCGACGGTGGCGTACGACGACGAGGGCGTACGGCCGGACGAGTACCTGATCATCAAGAACGGGGTGGTGAACGACCTGCAGACGACGCGCGAGCAGGCCCCCATGCTGGCCGACTGGTACCGCCAGCAGGGAAAGCCGGTGCGCAGCCACGGCAACTCGTACTCGCAGAGCTGGGCGGACGTGCAGTTCCAGCGCATGCCCAACGTCAACCTCCTTCCCGACACGTCCAAGGACACCTCGGTGGAGGAGCTGGTGTCGGGGATCCAGGACGGCATCCTGATCGACGGCGACGGCTCGTTCTCCATCGACCAGCAGCGCTACAACGCGCAGTTCGGCGGGCAGACCTTCCAGGAGATCAAGAACGGAAGGATCACGGGCCCGCTCAAGGACGTGGCGTACCAGATGAGGACCCCCGAGTTCTGGAACGGGATGGACGCCATCGGCGGGCGCAGCACCTACTTCCTGGGCGGCGCCTTCAACGACGGCAAGGGGCAGCCCTCGCAGTCCAACGCCGTGTCGCACGGCTCCCCCGCGGCTCGGTTCCGCAAGGTCAACGTGATCAACACCGGACGGAAGGCCTAAGCCATGGCGCAGCAGAGCAAATACTTCTCGCGCGAAGAGATGCAGCGCCTGGCGCAGCGGGCGCTGGGCTTCTCCACGGCCGACGAGGCGCGCGTCAACATCCAGAGCGGGGTGCGCGGCAACACCCGCTTCGCCGTGAACCAGATCTCCACCGGTGGCGACGTCTACGACGCCACGCTGACCTTCACCAGCGCCTTCGGCAAAAAGGTGGCGAGCGCCACCACCAACCGCTTCGACGACGAGGCGCTGCGCACGGTGGTGCAGACCAGCGAGCGGCTGGCGCGGCTGGTGCCCGAGGACCCGGAGTACCTGGGCGAGCTGGGGCCGCAGCAGTACCCCACCGCCTCGTCGTTCTCGCAGGCGACGGCCAACCTGACCCCCGAGGCCCGCGCGGCGGCGGTGAACGCCATCACGCGCCCGGCGGCGGCGCGCAACCTGGTGGCGACCGGCTTCCTGGACATGGTGGTGGGGTCGCAGGCGGTGGCCACCAAGAAGGGGCTCTTCGCCTACCAGGCCGGCACCGAGACGAACCTCACCACCACCGTGCGCACGCCGGACGGCACGGGATCGGGGTGGGCGGGCGTTGGCCAGAACGACTGGAGCAAGGTGGACCCGGCGCAGCTCGCCGACCGCGCCATCCGCAAGGCCGAGCTGTCGCGGAACGCCAAGGCGGTGGAGCCCGGCAAGTGGACGGTGATCCTGGAGCCGACCGCCGTGGCGAACCTGGTGCAGCTCATGACCTTCGCCATGGACGCGCGCTCGGCGGACGAGGGGCGCTCCTTCTTCTCGAAGCAGGGTGGCGGCAACAAGATCGGCGAGAAGTTCCTGGACGCGCGCGTCTCCATCTACTCGGACCCGACGGATCCGCAGATCTTCAGCTCGGCGTTCAACGGCCAGGGGCTCCCCAACCGCCGCATGCAGTGGGTGGAGAACGGCGTGCTGCGGAACCTGCAGTACAGCCGCTTCTGGGCGCAGAAGCAGGGCCGCGAGCCGACGGGCTTCGCGGACGGCTTCTACATGTCGGGCGGCAACGCGACCATCGACCAGATGATCGCGTCCACGGAGCGCGGGCTGCTGGTGACGCGCCTGTGGTACATCCGCCCGGTGGACCCGCGCACCATCCTGTACACGGGCCTCACCCGCGACGGCACCTTCCTGGTGGAGAACGGCCGCATCACCAGCGCCGTCAAGAACCTGCGCTGGAACGAGTCGCCGGTCTTCATGCTCAACAACATCGAGGCGATGTCCGCCCCGGTGCGCGTGAGCGCCTCCGAGTCGGGCGAGGCGGGCTCGGCCGTCACCGTCCCCGCCATCAAGGCCCGCGACTTCACCTTCACGTCGCTCTCCGACGCGGTGTAGCGCTCGCTGGCTGACGCAGAACGGGGCACCCGGCATCGCGCTGGGTGCCCCGTTTCTTTTGGCCTTCACCCGCCCTGGTCTGCGTCGCGGAAAGGGTGGGCAGCCACGCAGGGCTGCCCCTACAGGTTGGGTTGGGGTTGGGGTTGGGTTTGGGCGTGTCAGGCGTGGTTCTCCCCCTCCCCCACGCTCCCCCGCGTGCGGGGGA
>DASVVI010000275.1:0-4114 GCA_036386635.1 Longimicrobium sp. | reverse complement strand
GGTGCGCCGCCAGCTCTGCCTGCGGTGCCACGGGAGCCATTGCCGGCCGCGATGCACACGCCATCCCCGCGACGGCACACGCGACAACCATCCCCAGCCTCAGCACGGGCATACTCCTGCCATTCGGGTGCTCCGTCATGTGCGGTTCCGCGTAATCTAGACGCGGCAAGCCCGCCCCGCGAGATGCAGCGCGCCGCAGCCTTGACGCTGCTGAGCGCGACTACTCAGTTTGCCCCCTTCGCCCACGGGACGCGCCAGCAACGAGTACGTAACCTCGGCCGTTGCCATCTGTGGTAATCGGGGTGCGGAGTGGCGATAGCGTATGAAACCAGTGTATAGGGTAGAGTTGACACCTCACCAGTGTATAGGGTAGACTATACATGCGCATTTACCAGGCCCGGCTTCCGGAGAACCTGCAAGCCAGGCACTCGATCCTCATCGAAGAGATGCTCGCCATGACGAAGTCGGGCAAGAAGCGCCCGATCGCGGCGATCATCAAGATGGTCAAGGACCTGAAGGAGAACGGGCGCGACAGCCGTTACCTGGTCCGGATGGGCAACTACCCCATCTACGAGCTGAAAACCAGGGCCCGCGGCGGCCAGGCGGGCGGCACCCGTGTGTATCTCTTCCTGACGGACCAGGACGAAGCCGGTCTGGTCACCAGCGAAGTCAAGGATGATGACGCCGCGGATCTGGAGAAGCTGAAGCTCACGGCTCGTGTCGCGGTCGCTCACAAAATGGGATACCAGTTCTCCAGAAGCGGAGGAATCGATGAAGCAGAACAAAAAGGAAGTCCAGAACGCGTTCCGGCTCACGGAGCCGCCGGACGACGAGTTCATGGCGCTCCTCGCCGATCTGGGCGAAGGGGAGGTGGTACCCGGGGCGCGCCCTGTAGCCGGGGAGGGGTACTCCGCAGCCGAAATCGCGCGGGAACTGAGTGACGCGATCGTGGCCGACTCCGTTGGCGAGCTGATCGCCAAGGCCAGGAAGGAGTCGGGCCAGTCGCTTCGCCACGTCGCTTCCGTGGCGGGGGTGAGTCACGGACGCGTGCGCGAATTAGAGCGGAGCTCGAACCTCGAGGTCGCGACCCTCACGCGCATGGCCGACGCGATGGGATACGAGGTGAGGATCATCCTCGAGCCGCGTCGCCACGGCCGCCCCGGCGCGAGGCGGATCGCCGCCGATCTACACCTGCCGAGAGAGGCGATGCGGGAGCCTGCGTGCCGGCGAGGCTGAAGCTGGAAGTCTCACGCGGAGACGCGGAGCCGCAGAGGAACAACAAGGAAAAGCTCACACAGAGGCCACAGAGGGAACTGCAAGCCACAGAGAAAACCTTTTCTTGTTTTTCTCTCTGTGGCTCTGTGTCTCTGTGTGAGCCCTGTAGTCGTGGGTCCTCTGCGTCTCCGCGTCTCCGCGTGAGGCCGCTGTTGCGGTTCCGTCACGGCTCCGCCGGCGGCTCGGGGAGCGGATACTCGACGTCGAACCCGTCCTCGCGGGGCGGCGGAAGCATGCGCTCCTCGGCGCGCATGGCGTCCATGCGCACGCGGTTGCGGCGGCGGCGCGGGATCCAGGCGAGGAGCACGAGGACGGTGGCGATGAACCAGACGAGCCCCACGCTCCCCGCCGCCAGCAGCCACCCGTAGCGGCTGCGCACGTCCTCGCGCCACTCGTCCTCCAGCTGCCCCATCGTCATCCCCCACGTGGAGCGCACCGCCTGCTCCAGCGAGCCGCCGCGCCGCCAGTTCGCCATCAGCAGCGCGAAGCCGTCCTCGCCCGTGCGGCGGCGCATGTGCTCCACGGCGGTGGCGGAGAGTAGGTACGCGAGCTGCGCCTCTCCCGAGCCGCGCGGCCAGCTCAGGGCCAGCGAGTCGAGCGGCGGCGCGCGGCCCATCACGAAGGCCACGCGCAGCTGCCAGGCGCTGGCCACGTCCCAGCTGCCGGACGCGACCTCGGCGTATCCTTCGTGGAACCAGCGGGGGATGGAGCCCGGAAGTCGTTCTTGGAGGAGGACGTGCACCAGCTCGTGGCGGAGCACCGTCCCCGTCTCGGCGGTGCGGACGGCGGCGGATGGGTAGATGGGGAGGACGATCAGCCGCTCGTCCGGGAAGGCGACGCCGCCCGCCCACTCCGGCGCCATCCCGCCCGTCGCCGCGCTCCACTGCCCCGGGTCGGCGGCCAGGACGATGGTGGTGGACTCCGGCGCCGCAGCCGAGCCCAAGCCTGGAAGGACGAGCGGGCGGCGCGCGGCGGCCAGCACCTCGCGCGCGAGCGGAGCGTGGCGGGGCGCATGGATGACGCGCACGCCCCCGCCCGCCATCACCTGCTGCGCCCCCGCGGGCCCGCCCCACGCAAGGGCGAGCGCCAGCAGGAGCGCGCGGATCAGGCGAAGGATACCGGCTCGCCCGCGTCCAGCTTCTTCAGCGCTTCCCCGCACCGCTCCCCCCACAGGTTGAAGCGGTTCGCCTCGAAGCCGCGCCGCCACGCGTCGGCGGCGGCGGAGACGTTCCCTTCCTGGTAAAAGGTCCGCCCGATCTCCCACCACGCCTGAAGCATGTTGGGGCCCAGCTCCAGCGTGCGGCGAAAGAAGCTGCGCGCGTCCTCGTACATCTCGCGGTCCAGGTACAGCATCCCCATGTAGAGGTGCGCGTACAGCGACGCCTTGCGGTCGTCGTCCTGCCGGATGGCGCGGGACAGGTGCTCGATGGCCTCGCCGAAGATCCCCTTCTTGAGGCAGATGTACCCCAGGTTCACCCGCGCCAGCGGGTTGTTGGGGTCGCGCATCAGCACCTTGCTGTAGGTGTAGAGCGCCTCGTCGTACTGCTCGCGCAGCATCTGCGCCCAGCCCAGCAGCGACTCCGCCTGCGGGTCGTTGGGGGCCAGCGAGAGGGCCCGCTCCAGCTCCTTGACCGCGCGGCTCGCGTCGCCCGCGGCGATGGCGCTCCAGCCGCGCTCGATGTACGTGGACGAGCCCAGGTGGTCGGAAACGGTCGACGCGGCCGGCGCGGACTTCGGTGACGGGAGCTGCTTGTAGCGCTCCACCAGCCCGCGGATGCGCTCCTTGAACTCGGCCAGCCGGTCCAGCGCCGCCTCCGTCTCGCGAAAGAGCCCCACGATCTCGCCGCGCAGCCGCTCGCGGTCGGGGCGCGCGGCCTCGCCGGCGGACTCCAGCTCCCCCTCGATGCGCGCGTAGCGCTCCTCCAGGGCGGCGTTCAGCTCGTCGAACGTCATTCCCCGGCGGGGTCCGCGTGGGCCAGGGCGATGCGCTCATCGCTGCTGAGGATGCGGTCCAGGTCGATCAGCACCACCAGCCGCTCGCCCACGCGCACGATGCCGCGCACGAACTCCGCCGCCAGCCCGCGGATGTACGCCGGCGGCGGCGAGACGGCCGTCTCCGGCGCGCGCAGCACCTCGGTGACGCTGTCCACCACCAGCCCCAGGCGCTCGTGGTTGAAGTCCACCAGCACGATGCGCGTCTCCTGGTCGTACACCACCTCGGGCGTCTCGAAGCGGCGGCGCAGGTCCACGATGGGCACCAGTGTGCCGCGCACGTCCAGCACCCCCTCCACGAACTCCGGGGCGCGCGGCATGGGGGTGGGCTGCTGGAAGCTGAGGATCTCGTGCACGGAGAAGACGTCCAGCCCGAACTCCTCGCCTCCCACGCGAAAGGTGACGAGCTGCACCTGCGGCACCGCCGCCTGCCGTACGTTTCTCAAGGCTTTTCCCCGTGGGACAGGGTGGCTCGGTCGCGGAGGATCTCCGCCAGGTCGATGAGGTTGACGAGCTGCTCGCCCACGCGGGCGACTCCCACCAGGTACCCGCCGCCGCGCGGAGCCGGCCTGAACGCGCCGGGGGGCACCGTCATCACGTCGCTCACCGCGTCCGCCGCGATGCCGACGCGCGCGCCCTCCTCGCCGGTCACGAGCACGGCGGGGCGCCCGCCCTCCAGGCGCAGGTCGAGCAGGGGGGCCACGTCCAGCACCGGCACCAGCTCGCCGCGCAGCCGCACCACGCCCAGCAGGTGCGGCGGCATGTCCGGCAGCGGATGGATGGGAAGCCGCGCCACCACCTCGTGCACCAGGAGGATGTCGCACCCGTGCAGCTCGCCGCCGATGCG
>DASVVI010000274.1:0-1889 GCA_036386635.1 Longimicrobium sp. | reverse complement strand
TATCAGGGTGCTGATATATTCGTCTGTGATATCAGGCTCCTGACAACCTACCGACCGTGAGGCCCGCATGGCAACCGAACCCGCTCTCACCCCCGCATCCGAAATCCGGACGGATGCGGGGGTGATGACGCTGATCAACGTCTTCACTGTCGCACCCGAGCGGCAACAGGAGCTTCTGGACGTGCTCGTGGAGGCGACGGAGTGCGTGATGCGCCACCAGCCAGGCTTCGTCTCGGCCAACCTGCACCGGAGCCACGACGGCACCCGGATCGTGAACTACGCGCAGTGGCGGAGCCGTGAAGACTTCGAGGCGATGCTCCGTGATCCGCGGGCGCGCCCGCACATGTCGCAGGCGGCGTCGCTGGCGCAGTTCGATCCCATCGTCTGCGAAGTGGCGTTCGTGGACCACGCCTGAGATCCCGACCTCGGAACGGCTCTTGCTCGCCCCAGGAGCCGGTCCGAGACGAACGGACGGGTGGCCCTTCCTGCAGCGCGAACGGAGGAGGACGAATGGACGGATACGATCGGGGGTTCCGCGGACGCGGGGGGTTCGGCCGCGGCATCGACCGCAACAGCTACGACTACCAGTACGGCGCCAACCCCGAGGCGTATCGGCCCACCGGGCGCGGGGGGATGGGCGGACAGCCGTTCGGCGGGCAGAGCTTCGCCGGGGACGAGGTCGGGTCGAACGCCGGCGAGTTCGGGCAGGGGGCCGGGTACTACTCAGGCGGGCGGGGCGGATACGGCGGGGCGTACTCGGGTCCGGGGTACGGCGGGGGATACGGCGGGTACTCGGGCGGTCAGGGGTATGGCGGCGGGTACGGGCAGGGCTTCGGCGGCGGCACCTTCATTGGTGCGGAGGGTGGCGCGAGCGCGGGATACGGGCACGCCGACGATGACCTCGCGGGACAGGACGAGCGGTTCCCGGGCGGCTTCGGGTCCGAGCTCAACCGCCAGGGGTACGCGCGGAGGTTCACGCCGCAGGGCTACGACCAACAGTTCAGGCGCGGGTTCGCGCGGGGCCCGCGCGGGTATGACGGCGGGAGCGGCTACGGCGACTTCCAGCGCGGCGCGTTCGGCGGCGAATACGAGGCCGGCAACTACGGGGGCTTCCGCGGCGCGGCCGGGCGCGGGTACGGCGGCTACGGCGCCGACTACGGGCTGGACATGGGCCGCTACGACGTGGACTACGGCGGCTCGTTCATGGGCGGCGTCTCGCGCGGCGCGTTCGGCGGCGGCTACGATGCGGGGTACGGCGGCTTCGGCGCGCGGGACGGTGGGCTGGGGGACGGGTACGGCGGCGGGCGCGGGTACGACGCGGGGTACGGCGGCTACGCGCGCGGGCCCTTCATGCCCGAGGAAGCGTACAGCCGCCACCCGGAGTACAACCAGCCGTCGCAGCGCCGCGGGATGGACACGATGGGCTACGGCTACTCCGGTCCGGACGACGACATCTCCGACGACCAGGTGCTGCACGCGGTGCGCTCGCGCCTCCAGCAGGACCGCTGGGTGGACGCCAGCCGCATCAACGTGGAGGTGGAGGACGGGGTGGTGACGCTCGCCGGTGAGGTGGGCGACTTCATGGAGGCCCGCTACGCCTGGGACGACGCGTGGGAGACGCCGGGGGTGCACGGCGTCGTCAACTCCCTTACCGTGCGTACCGACCTCCCGCATGATCCGCATGGCGATGTGGTGCCGCAGTCGGCGGGGGGGCATGGGTCGGGCGGTGGTGATGCGGGCGGCGGCGGAGGCGGCGGGGGCGGAGACGCCGGGGGCTGAAGCCCCCGGCTGGAACCACGCGAAGACGGCTGAAGCCGTCTCGATAAGCGCGGCATCTCGCTGTTCTATTTGTCATCCTGAGCGACGCGCTGCTCCGTCCTTTCCTCGTC
>DASVVI010000273.1:0-2745 GCA_036386635.1 Longimicrobium sp. | reverse complement strand
GGCCGGGGCACTTCCGCGGCGTGCTCACCGTGGTAACCAAGCTGTTCGGCATCTTCCAGCCGGACGTGGCGGTGTTTGGTCAGAAAGATCTACAGCAGGCCACCCTCATCCGCCGCATGGTGGACGACCTCGACATCCCGGTTCGGGTGGAGGTCGCCCCCATCGTCCGCGAGCCGGACGGCTTGGCGATGAGCTCGCGGAACGTGTATCTTTCCCCGTCCGAACGGGAGAGCGCGCTGGCGCTCTCGCGCGGGCTGAGGCGGGCGCGCGAGATGTGGGAAGCGGGAGAGGCGGACGCGGCCACTCTGCGCGCCGTGCTGTGGAGCGAGACGGCGGTGCCGGGTGTAGAACCCGAGTACGCGGAAGTGGTCGATCCGCGCACGCTGGAGGGGGTGGAGAGGGCGGTGCCGGGCACGGTGATGGCCGTGGCGGCTCGTGTCGGCAGGACGCGGCTGATCGACAACGCGATCCTGTCCTGAAGGGTCAACTCGGCGAACAGGGGGATGGCCCTATGCTGCGCACCATGTGCAAGTCCAAGATCCACCGGGCGACGGTCACCGGGGCGGATCTCAACTACGTGGGTTCGATCACTGTCGATCCCGTGCTGATGGAAGCCGCGGACCTGCTGGAGTACGAGCAGGTCTCGGTGGTCAACGTCAACAACGGCGCCCGCTTCGAGACGTACGTCATCCCGGGCGTGGAGGGCGAGGGCGAGATCTGCCTGAACGGGGCCGCCGCGCGCCTGGTGCACCCGGGCGACAAGGTGATCGTCATCTCGTACGCGCAGTACGACGAGGCCGAGATGGCGCGCTACCGCCCGCGGTTCATCTTCGTGGACGAGCAGAACCGCATCTCGCGCGACGCGCTGCGGGCCCTGCCGTCCTGAGCGACATGGGACCCTGGACCGGCGTCGTGCTGCCGCTGACGGAGCCGGGGTCCGACGACCTGAACTCCAGCCTCCCCGCGCACCTGCACCCGGTGGCGGGGAGGCCGCTCGTTTGGCACACCGTGCGCGCCGTCGCGTCTTTGCATCCAGCCCCCGAGCGCGTGGTGGTGGTGATGGACCCCGAGGCATCGTCGGCCGACCTCTTCGCGGACCTCCCCGGCCGCGTGGAGGTGATCGCCCCCGGCGAGGGGACCCCCTGGGACGGGCGCACGCTGCGGGTGCACGCCGCCGCCCCTTGCGCGGGCCCCGCCTTCCAGCGCCTGCTGGACGACGGGGTCGCCGCCTGCGCGGTGGACGAGGCCGGCCGCCCCGTCGCGTTCTTTGATGACGGCGAGGGAACCGGCGCCGTGGATCGCCACGACTCCGACGCATCGTTCGTCACCAGCCGCGCGGACCTGGCGCGCGCCGGCGCCGTGATCCGCGACCGGCTGGTGCTCAAGCTGATGCAGGGCGGCGTCACCTTCCTCCTCCCACAGTCCGTGCTGGTGGACGTGGACGTGGGGATCGGGCGCGACACCATCATCTACCCGGGCGTGGTGCTGGAGGGCCGCACCACCATCGGGGCGGAGACGGTGGTGGGGCCGTGCTGCCGCATCGTGAACAGCTGGGTGGGGAGCGGGGTCGAGCTCAAGGGCTTCAACTACCTGTCGCACACCTCCATCCGCAACCGAGCCATCCTGGAGCCGCATGTCCGCCGCGGATTCGACTGACGCCCCCCTCTCGCAGCTCGTGGAAGCCGCCGCCCGCGGCGAGCTCCCCGATTGGGCGCAGGCGGGGAAGAAGCGGCGCGCCCACATGGGCCGCGTGGCGGCGCTGATGGGTGAGTGGGCCGTGGCGCTCGCCCTCTCCGAGCGCGACGTCAAGCGCTGGACGGCCACCGGCTGGCTCCACGACGTCCTGCGCGAGGCCGATCCGGAGGAGCTGCGTCCCGAGGTGCCGCTCCTCTTCCGCCCGCTGCCGGGCAAGCTGCTCCACGGCCCGGCCGCCGCGGTGCGCTTCAAAGACGACCTGGACCCGGAGATGTGCCAGGCGATCCGCTTCCACACGCTGGGCTCGCCGCGCTTCGGCAGGCTGGGGCGGGCGTTGTACCTGGCGGACTTCCTGGAACCGGGCCGCACCTTCGACCCGCAGTACACCGAGTCCCTACGCGCGCGGATGCCCGGCGACATGGACGCCATCTTTCGCGAAGTGGTGCGCCTCCGCTGGACGCACATCACGGGAAAAGGCGGCACCGCCCACCCGGAAACGCAGGCCCTGTATGAGCAGGTCGAAAGCGAAGCGTAAGCCGGCGGGCGGCCGGCTCCAGACGTTCGGCATCTTCGCGACGCTCGTGCTGGTCGCGGTCCTCATCGGCTCGCTCGTCGCGGGGGTGATGAAAGGCCGCTCGCGCGCGGCCCTCCCCCCCGCCGCCTCCGATTCCCCCGCCGCCGCTGGCGCGGACGCGGACGCGGTGCCGGTGGGGCGCGTGCGCGTGCAGGTGCTCAACGCCTCCGGCCGCCCTGGCCTGGCGCGCGAAGCCACCCGCGTCCTGCGCGACCGCGGCTTCGACGTCAAGGAGTTCGGCAACGGCCAGGGCTTCCCCCCCGACTCCTCCGTCGTGCTGGACCGCGTGGGCCGGATCGAAGTCGCGCGCCAGGTCGCTGACGCCGTCGGCATCCGCCGCGTCACCGCCCGCCCCGACTCCAACCTCTACCTCGATGCCACCGTGGTGCTCGGCAGGGATTGGCGTGCGCCCAAGGTTCCTTGATTTCAAGGTAAGTTGGAACCCCGGAGCACACGGATTGCTGCGTCCAAGACTC
>DASVVI010000272.1:0-4549 GCA_036386635.1 Longimicrobium sp. | reverse complement strand
CCGTGATGGCGTGGCTGGTGTACCGCACCCCCTTCGGGCTGCGCGTGCGCGCGGTCGGCGAGCACCCGCAGGCCGCGGCGTCGGTGGGCGTGCCGGTGTCGCGCGTCCGCTACACGGCGGTCGTGCTCTCGGGGATGCTTGCGGCGCTGGGAGGGGTGTACCTGGCGCTCGACCAGCACCAGTTCACCGATCAGATGACGGCGGGGCGCGGCTTCATCGCGCTGGCGGCCGTGATCTTCGGCCGCTGGGACCCGGTGCGTGCCGGCCTGGCGTGCCTCCTCTTCGCCGCCGCGGAGACGCTCCAGATCCAGCTGCAGACTTTCGAGTTCGTGCCGTCGCAGTTCGTGGCGATCATCCCATACGTGCTCACGATCGTGGCGCTCGCCGGGGTGGTGGGACGCTCCGTGGCCCCCGCGGCCCTCGGCAAGCCGGAGGACTGAGCGACGCACGGTGACACCCAGCGGAGCCGAGCTTGATCCCCATCAGCGACGAAAACCCTACCGAGCTGCGCCCCGTCGTGACGGTGGGGCTGATCCTGCTGAACGCGTTCGCCTGGTTCGGGCTGCAGGGCGCGGGGACGTCGCAGGCGCTGCAGGCGTCGGTGCTCCACTTCGGCACCATCCCGTGCGAGATCACGGCCCGCTGCGCGCCCGAGGGGCTGACCACGGGGACGATCCTGACCGCCATGTTCATGCATGGGAGCTGGGAGCACATCCTGGGGAACATGCTCTTTCTGTGGGTCTTCGGGAACAACATCGAGGACTCGATGGGGCACCTGCGCTTCCTCGTCTTCTACCTGCTGTGCGGGGCGGTGGCGGCGGGGGCGCACATCTACTTCAACGTGGGGAGCGAGCTGCCGGCGGTAGGGGCCAGCGGCGCAATCAGCGGGGTCATGGGCGCGTACATCGTCCTCTACCCCCACGCGCGGGTGAGGACGTGGCTGCCGCCGATCTTCTTCTTCAACCTGCGCGCGATGTTCTTTCTGATGTACTGGTTCGCGCTGCAGCTCTTCATGGCGTACGTGGACCTCGGCGCGGAGGCGGGTGAGGAGGGGGGCGTGGCGGTGTGGGCGCACGTGGGCGGGTTCGTGGCGGGAGTGGTGCTGGTGAAGCTGTTCGAGAACCACACCCTCACGCGCGCCCGGCGCAACAAGGTGGTGCTGACCCGCGCGGAGGTGGCGCACGCACGGCCCTGGATGTAGAATGTCGGCGGGGAGCGGCAGTACAGAGACGCGGGTGGTGCACGGCGACGTGGGCCACCCGTTCGCGCATCCGCCCCCCGCAACCCGCAGCCCGGCAAGGACCATGGAAGTCACCCGAGACCTGCTGCACCGCCTTCCCAAGGCGGAGCTGCACGTGCACCTGGACGGATCGCTGCGCCCCGAGACGATGCTGGAGCTCGCGGCGGAGTACAACAAGAAGATGCCCGCGCACGACGCGGACGCCCTGCGCGACTACATGCACGTGCAGGACGCGCGCAACCTGGTGGAGTACCTGGAGCGCTTCGCCATCACCCTGTCGGTGATGCAGACAGGCGACGCCCTGGAGCGCATCGCCTACGAGCTGGCCGAGGACCTGGCGAAGGAGAACGTGCGCTACGCGGAGATCCGCTATTCGCCGATCCTCAACACGCAGGAGGGCCTTCCGCTCACCGAGGCGGTGGAGGCGCCGCTGCGCGGGCTCAAGCGCGCGGAGCAGGACTTCGGCATCCGCACCGAGATCATCATCTGCGGCATCCGCAACATGGAGCCGGAGACTTCGCGCGACCTGGCGGACCTGACGGTGGCGTACAAGGATCGCGGCGTGGTGGCGTTCGACCTGGCGGGGGCGGAGTACAACTACCCGGCCAAGAAGCACAAGGACGCCTTCTACACCGTCATCAACAAGAACATGGCGGCAACCATCCACGCGGGCGAGGCGTACGGCCCGGAGAGCATCCACCAGGCGCTGCACTACTGCAACGCGCACCGCATCGGCCACGGCACGCGCCTCTTCGAGGACCCGGATCTGATGCGCTACGTGAACGACTTCCGCGTCCCCATCGAGATCTGCCTGACCTCCAACGTGCAGACGCGCGCCGTCGCCTCGTTCGAGACGCACCCGCTCCGCCAGTACTACGACGCGGGCATCGTCCTGAGCCTGAACACCGACAACCGCCTCATGAGCGCCACCACGGTGACCGAGGAGTACTGGCGCGCGCACCAGTACCTCGGCTTCACGTGGGACGAGCTGGTGGAGATCGCGCTGATGGGCTTCGACAGCTCCTTCATGCACCGCCAGGAGAAGCTGGCGATGATCCAGGCGGTGCGGGGGGAGATCGCGGGGTTGTAGGGCCCTCACCCCCAGCGTCGCTCCGCGACGCATCCCCCTCCCCCAAAACTGCCTGGGGGAGGGGGTAAAAGGCCCCCACCCCCGCTCGTTCCTCGCGGCCCCTCCCCCAAAACAACCTGGGGGAGGGGCGTGCGGCGCACAGATCCCTGCGCGATGCACGGGTGCCGTAGGGGCGCGATTTATCGCGCCCGTGCCCGCCGCCGCTCTGTGGCCCGCCCGCGACATCGAACCTCGTAGGGGCTGCCCCACGTGGCTGCCCGTGCCCGCCGCCGCTCCGCTGCCCGCCCCCGCGCACCAACCTCTCTCTGCGCCTCCGCGTCTCCGCGTGAGCCCCTTTCTTTTCTCCTTTCCGTGCCCCTCTGTGTCTCTGTGTGAGGCGCTGTTCAGCCGGGCTCGTCCGCGGGCGGCGCGTGGTCGAGGAAGAGCTCGAGGGAGCGGAACGGGCGGTCGTGCGCGAGCTGGGCTTCGAGGAAGGCGCGGAGGAGCGCGCGGTGGGCGCCGGGGCGCGCGAGGGCGGCGGAGGGGACGTGGCCGCGCGACATGCGCGCGACGTCGGCGCGGGTGGCGGGGTCGAGGATGCGGCCCACGGGGCGGCAGCGGGTGCACGCCACGCCACCCGCGCCCGCGTCGAAGCGCACCGGCTCGTCATGCGGGACGGGGCGGCCGCACACCACGCAGGCGTCGGTCTGCGGCTCGAAGCCGAGGAGAGAGACCAGCGTCCAGGCGCCGGTGAGGACGATGCGCTCCGCCTCCGCCGGGTTGCTCGCCGCGGCGGCGATGTCGTCCCAGGAGGTGGCGAGGGCGGAGAAGACGTCGGGGTGCGGGTCCTCGGTGCCGGCGCGGAGGACCAGCTCGGCGAGGAGGGATGCGCCGGCGAAGGCGCTCAGCGAGCGGCCCAGCGCCTGGCGGGAGCGCACCAGGTCCCATCCGCCCAGCGTGTGCAGGTCGCGGCCGGGGCGGAGGTAGAAGCTGGCGGTTCCCTCGGTGAAGGGCTCCAGCAGCCCGCCGAAGCGGCTCTTGGGGCGCAGCGCGCCCTTGGCGATCACCGAGCGCAGGCCGAAGTCGCCGGTGTAGAGCCGCAGGACCTTGCTCGTCTCGCTGTAGGGGAAGGTCTGGAGCACCAGCGCCCCCGTGCTGACGAGCGCCACCGCCTCACGCCTCGCGTCCGCGGCGCACCGCCAGCCACGCACCCACCGCCAGCACCGCCCCCGCCGCCGCGAGTGCTGCCCAGCGCGGGTCCACGGGCGCCGGCGCGGGACCCCGCCAGTCGAGTCCGACCGCGCTCCCCGCCCGCAGCCCGGCTCCCGAAAACTGGAGGAACTGCTCGCCCTCGGCCGTGAACGGCTTCGGCGCCGCGAGCCCCGCAACCAGCACCTCGGGGGCGGGCTGCTTGACGTACAGGTTCAGCGAGTCCGTGGCATGCTCGACCGGGATGCTCGCCTCGCGCGGACTGGGGGCGAGGCGGTATCGGAAGATGACGTCGCGCTCCCCCGGCACAAGCGGCGCGTTGATCCACACGCGGTCGCCCACGCGCACCACGTCGCCGGGAAGCTGCTGCCCGCCCGCGCCGGGCGATGCTTCGGCGGGGGCTCCGTCGCCGGCCTCGAAGGCGGTGCTCCCCTTGGGGATGGCGATGCCGAAGAGGGGGCGCGTGGCGTCAGGGACGAGGGTGCGACGGGCACGGTTCTCCACCCGCACCAACTCCGCCACCTCCCATCCGCCCTCGCTCCCCGAGATCAGCACCACGTCGCGCCGCGTGACGCGCACCGAGTCGGCAGCGGCGCGCGAACTGGTGGTGTCGTACACCTGGATCTCGTAGTTGCGGTCCCCCGCCCCGCCGTGCACCACCGGCCCGAAGTAGCGCACCCCGTTCGCGATCGCCGTGGCGAAGAAGACGGTGAATCCCGCCGAATCCTGCACCGGCGGCAACGGGATCGAGAAGGCGCCGCCCGGCCCGGAGGTCACCTTCCCGACTGGACCGCGGGTGTTGCGGGTGACGCGGTGCAGCTCGACGACCAGCCCGGGCTCAGGCGTGCCCGCGCGCGTCACGCGCCCGGCGATCACCTGCGCGTCGACGGGCAGGGCGCAGGCGAAAAGCGCCAAAACGACAGCGAGGCGGCCGGCCTTGCGGCGCGCCGCCCCGCGGATGCGGTCGGAAAGGATCACGGGTTGAAGCGTCCCAGGTCTTCGGGGTTGAGCTTGCGCAGGTACTCCTTGAG
>DASVVI010000271.1:0-3455 GCA_036386635.1 Longimicrobium sp. | reverse complement strand
GCCCTTCTTCGTGAGCTTGGCGAGCATGGCGCGCACGGCGGAGTAGCCAGGCGGATCGGGAAGCTCCGCCTGGATCTCGGCGGCGGTCGCCCGCTTCCGCCGGTACACCACATCCATGATCTGCCGCTCGCGCGCGGTGAGGAGCAGTTCCGAGGGCAGGGTCACGCGGCGCTCCGGCCAGGGGGTGCTACGATTGCAGCATCATGCTACGATCGTAGCATCGGCATCGCGGCGCGTCAAGGATCATCGTTCTCCTGCACGCTGGAGCTCGCCAGCTCCCGGCGGTGCGTGGCCGTTCCGCCGGGGGGCAGGCGCGTGTAGCCGAGTCCCTCATAGAACCGTGCCGCCTCGTCGGTGTCGGTCCGAAGCGTCAGGGCGCGGAAGTGGGGGCGCGCGGCATCCTCGAGCGCGCGCACCAGCGACGCCCCGGTGCCCTGCCGCCGCGCCTCGGGCGCAACGTACAGGTGCCGCAGCCGTCCGACGGCGGGATCGCCGCCATAGGGATCGAGCGTCACGCCGCCAATCGCGACGAGCGCAGGTCCCTGGTAGGCGCCCAGGAGCACTTCGCCCGGCCCGTCGAACCGCTTCTTCCCCTCCAGCCACTCGCTTCGCAGCCGCTCCAGGAAGAGGAACCCCTCCCTGGCGCTCGCCGCCACGAGCGGGGCGAGTGCATCGGCGGGCAGCGCATGGAGCCTATGGATTTCGATCATGCCGCCGGCTCCGTTAGAAGTGCTGCTCCGTACCACCCATAGGTATGGCCGGGGCAGATTGGACGCGCCCTGGGGCCAGCGCAAGGCGCCTGTCCTGCCAGCCCCGCGCGGCCGCGTTGCTCGCCTTACGATATGTCTGTATACTCCGATCACAGGCGGGAGCCTCGCTCTCGCTGGCTCCGCGGGCGTGGCTGGGCCCGGTTCTGCTTCAACGCCGTTTCCCCATGCCACGTGCCGCCCTATGCCTCGACAGCATCCGCTTCCCATTCTCCTGCGCACCCTGATCTGCTCCGCGGTTGCGCTCGTGCTCCTGCCAGCGTCCCAAGCAGTCGCCCAAGGCGACGGCTCGTCTCGCGCGAACCAGCGCGGGGCGCCGGTCCTGGCGGCCGTGCCCTTTGAGCTCCACAACGGACACGTGTACGTGCGAGTGCGTGCGGACAGTGCGCCGCCGGCCTGGTTCATCCTCGACACGGGCGCCTCCACGACGCTGGACTCGGCATTCGCCGCTTCGCTGGGGCGGGGTGTGGCGGCGCACACGGAGCGGGGGGGCGGTGGGGGTGAGGGCAGCGTCCAGGTGCGCTTCGTCGAGGGCGTGACGCTGGCGCTCGCCGACTCGGGTGCTGGAGCCGCGCGCGTGCCGGCGCAACGAATCGCGACCGTTTCCCTCGCGGCCATCTCACGCGCGGAGGGGCGGCCCGTGGCCGGTATCCTGGGGGGCAGCTTCTTTTCGCGTCACGGCGTCGTGATCGACTATGCACGCTTGCGGCTAACGGTGCACCCCACGCGCACCTTCCGCCCGCCCGCGGAGTGGACGGCCATACCGCTCCAGCGCGAAGAGGATCTCGTGTTCGCGCGCGCCGCGGTGACGCTTCGGGCGGGCGCACGCCCGCTCACCGGCTGGTACGAGGTCGACACGGGCGGCGGGCACGCGCTGATCCTGAACGCGCCGTTCGCCGCCCGCCACGGTCTGGGGGCGGCGGGCGCGGGATCGTCAGGCGCCATGCTGAGCATCGGGGGTGGCGCGACCGCGGTCCGCGGGCAGGTGGAGGCGTTCACCCTCGGGAGCAGCTCGCTGGCGGCCGTCCCGGCGCTGTTCAGCCAGGCGACGGGGGGGTTGTTCGCGAGCGGCGACTTCGACGGAAGCATCGGGGGTGCGCTGCTCAGCCGCTTCCCCACCGTGGCGTTCGACTACGCGGCGAAGCGCATGTGGCTTGCCCCGCTGCCTCCAGCGTCGGGAGCGGCACGTCCCTGAGGGGTTGCCTGCGGAGTGGCTGAGCTGGCCGGCAGGAATGGGGGCGCGCTCCGCGTTTGGAGCACGCCCCCGTTCTCGTCCAACGTGCCGCTTCTCGTGTGAACGCACGGCACATTCAGCATGACGATCGGTCAAAGGCGGGGGATGGACGAAGAGAAGCGATGGGTGGCCGAGGGGTACGAGCGCGCGGCGGAGCGGCACGCGGAATGGGCGGCGCACGTGCGCGTGGCGGAGCGCGCGGAGTACACCGAGCGCGTCGCGGACGCGTTTCCCGCGGGCGCGTCGGTGCTGGAGCTGGGGTGCGGAGCCGGGGGCCCCACCACGCAGCGGCTGGCGTCGCGGTACCGGCTGGTCGCCGTCGACCTCGCGTGGCGCAACCTCGAGCTCGCGCGGCTCCACGCTCCGTCCGCCGCGTTCGTCCAGGCGGACATGGGCGAGCTCGCCTTCCGACCCGCCTCCTTCGACGCGGTGGCCGCGTTCTACTCCATCATCCACCTCCCCAGGGCGCAGCACGGCGCGCTGCTGGCCTCGGTCGCGGAGTGGCTGAAGCCGGGCGGACTATTCGTGGCATCGTTCGGCACCCGGGACGCGGAGCGCAGCATCGACGACGACTGGCTCGGCGTCCGCATGTTCTCCAGCAGCCATCCCCCGGACACCACCCTGCACCTGGTGGCCGATGCCGGCCTTCGCACGCTGGACGCGCGGGTCCGCACCGAAGACGAGGACGGGCGCCCCATCTCGTTCCTCTGGGTGGTCGCGGAGCGAGAGACTCTTGCCAGAAGCGCAGGGGTGTCATAAAATTGACATACACGCACCGCGCCCCCCGAGCCGAGGTCCGGAATGAGCCGTCCCACCCCGCCCGCACTCTCGCGCCGTGAGCGGCAGATCATGGACGTGGTCTACCAGCTCGGGCGGGCGACCTCGGTGGAGGTGCACGAGAGGCTCGACGACGCGCCCACGCACACCACAGTGCGTGGGCTGCTGCGCGTCTTGGAAGCCAAGGGCCACCTCCGCCACGAGGAGGACGGCCCGCGCTACGTGTACCATCCCTCCACCCCGCGGGAGGACGCCGGGACTTCGCTGCTCTCGCACGTGGTGGGCACCTTCTTCGGAGGTTCGCCGGCGCGGGCGATGGCCGCGCTCATCGGCCCGGAGAGCGCGCCGAGCCGCGGCGAGCTGGACCGCCTCGCGGAGCTGATCGAGGCCGCCCGGCGCGGTGCCGGCGAGGAGGACGCTTGAACCCCGACGCCGTACTCGTGGTGCTGGCCGCCAGCGGCCTCAAGTCGTTCGTACTGCTGGGCATCGCCTGCGCGGCCGTCCGCGTGGCGCGTGGCCCCGCCGCGCGCCACGCGGTCTGGAGCTGGGCCGCCATCGGCGCGCTCGCGCTCCCGCTCCTCTCCCTGGTGGTGCCGGAGCTGTGGCTGCCGCTCCCCTGGGGTGGCACCGGCGCGGCGCCTTCCCTGCCGCTGGACCCGCGCCTCGCGGCGGTTGCG
>DASVVI010000270.1:0-4825 GCA_036386635.1 Longimicrobium sp. | reverse complement strand
GTGATGCGGAGACGGTACCTGGCGGGCGTCTAAACGCCCAAGGTGGGGCGGAACCACATGATCATACGCCGGTGGCCGAGAGGGCCTATGGGTTCATTCGCGCAGCCTGCGCAGCACTGCCCCGATCGCCTCTCGGCACGGGATCCAGTACCGGACTTCCGCGCGGAACGGACCCGCGCCCCACTCGAGTCGCAGCGGAGCGAGGCGTCGGATGATCGCGTGCGCGTCCCAAGACGAGACGCCGAGTTCGCGCGCGAGTTCTGCCTGCGAGATCCACCCCTCGACCCGCTGAGGGAGTTCCGGTCGTTCCGCCAGTTCCTCATCCAAAGGCTTCAACCTCCAGAGCGTTAGGTCCTCGGGGGTAGCGCGGATGAGTGTGACCGAGCGAATGCCTGGTCGTAGCTCAGCGATCGCACGAGGGAGTCGGCCATCCGCCAGGGCGGCCTTCACTGCCGCCGACGTCCTCCCGGTCGCGCGGGCAACATCGCTAATCGTCAGAACATCGGGTTCCCGGCCACGCCCCAGGGTGCTGATCAAGTAGAACCAGATCTGCTCGTCCATTGCCCCTCCCTGTTCCGGCTCGACAGGCCTGCTTGTCTCCAGCGGAGGGAAGACGTCGAAGCGGCACCGCCCCAGCCCGTCAACGCTGGCTGGCGGGGCAAGGGTGAAAGACCCGCGAGGTTCAACATCTGTCCCCGCAGCCTCCGCTCGGCACTACGGTGCTTTGGCCTGATCGTCGAGTCACCGCGCCGGAAGCCGTGCCGCTACATCGGGACACCATCACGCAGTGGACACCCGTACGCCCGGCAGAGCTCGGCGAAACCGAGCGGCGACAACTCGAGGATACCCGCTGCGCGTCCAACCAATAGACGGCCGCTGTTCACTGCGTCCGCGATCGGCGCGATGAACATGCGGCTGAACAGCATGCGTGGTTCAACCCGGGGCTGCTGTTGCGCACCGTGCTCCAACGCCGAACCCAGCTGCTCCTCTTGAACCAGCCCCAGCTCCAGAAGCCGCGCTCCAAGAACGGGGACGCTGACCTGCAGGGCGCGAGATGTCCGGAGCATCCAGGCACGGAGATCTTCTCCGAGGCGAGCCGCCCACCGCGCCTGCATTAGCGGACCCGGCATCACGAGCGCGGCGGCGAAGCTGTCCGCGAGTTGGCGGCCGCGTGAGACCCTCGCCCTGGCAGCCACCGCGCATTCGATTCGCCGCGGGGGCAGTCCTCCCCACGCGAGGAGGCGGAACAGCGCACGGGCAATGTCGAGCGCGCGGCGCTCCGGAGCCGCACTCCGGTTCACGAAGATCGTGTGATAATCGCGCAGGTAGCACACGGCGGAGGACAGGCCTTCGGGGCCGTCCACGTTCAGGATGAGAGCACCGACGTGCTGCTCGATGGCCTGTCCGAGCCGCTCCGCCGGGGCGGGACCCAGGTCCCACGCCATCCAGAGCTTTCGGCACGCGATTTCGACGTCCTCGCCTCCCCATGCCGAGAAGATCCTGCGTTTCGCCCCGCCGGAAGGTCCAGTCTCCGCCAGCGGTCTGACGCACTCCCGATATGTAGCGACCCAGCGTCCGGCACGGTCCTCGAACGGTGACAGCTCCGCGTCAGTGATCGCTCGAACTCTGAAGCTAAACCGGCCTTCGCCCATGAGGCGGAATGGATCGAGGAGCGCCTCGAGTTCGACACCCAGCAAGTCCGCAGCGCGCACCAGTTCCTCTGGCGTGACCCGTCTCGCCCCGGACTCGATGGCTGCGACGGACCGTCTGCTCTCCAATCCCAGCGCCGCTGCGAAAGTCTGCTGGTTTATGCGCCGTGCCTTCCGCAGCGTCATGATGCGGAAGGCGATTTGAGCGGTCTGCTCAGTCATCGACATACGTCGGTCGATCCAGGTTCGCAGGCGGCGTGCGGCTGTGTCGTTAGCGATCTCTGTACGGGAGACGGCGGGGCGGCACCGCCGAGGGCCCGGCTCCCCAGGACACGCTGTTAGCCCTCAAAGCTTACCGCCCCGGAAAGCGCATGCCTTTCCGAGGGGGTGTGCCTGCAGTCCACGTCGTGGGCCGGCGGCCGCGTTGCCCCTCGCCTCGTGGCGGACGGTTCGTGTCATCAATGATCCGGCCTGGCAGCTGGACGAGCCCCGCGAACACCGCATTCAGCTGGTGAGCATTCTCCGACCGTCGGTTAGAGGGTGGTGCTTGGTTGCCAAGTTTAGGGGGCGCGTGTTGCTCGGAGTTGGGGAGAACCAGTACGGTGACATCGACGTCGTCCAGATGACGAGTTGCGGAGGTGCGTAGTCGGAGTGGAGATGGCCGTGTCCCATCCAACTACTCGGTCACGCATCTCGTGCTTCGGTGCTTCGTCGCAGTCGCGAGCGCTGGCAAGATCTTTCTACTGCCTCCACACCCCATCCCCGTCCAGCAGTGCCCCAAGCGCAGAATTGCACCAGCGAATTCACGTTCACCCTCGCTCACCTCCGCCGCGTGCGGGAGACGGTCTCCGCCCTCTTCGAGGAGGCGATGGCCGACGGCGCATCGGCGGTCGGTGCCGTCGATTCGTCTTCCGACGTGACCGGGAAGATGGCACCAGACCTCCCGGCGTGCCCGCCTGACGGAGAACCCAGTGCCTCGATCGACCCAGAGAACCGAGTCGGTTCTTCCCCTCAAGGGGATCTCGGACGACCGCAGAGCGTCAATCGCTCAGGTCCTGATACGCATGGCCACCGAGGTGCTGGACGAGGAAGGAAGCCTGCGATACACGGACGTGGCGGCGCTCGCCTGGTCAGTGAAGCGCAACGGCCCGAGCAGAGCAGCGATGCCCGTCGAACCTCGCCCAAACGCGATAGCGGTTCGGTCCGTAGCGCGGTCGTGAAGACCACATCGAACCCCGAAGCCGAAGGGAGCCTCGCCTGATGCCGCGGCCAACTGATCTGCCTCTCGGCCGGAGGAAGAGGAATCCAGGTCCTGAGGGGGTGGGGGCTCCGAAGCGGGGGAGCTTCATCGAGCGTGTGCGCGCCTGTGCGCGCATGGGAGTGGGACTCCTCATCAGGCAGTCCAGCGAGAAGCAGAAGGAGGAGAACACCGGCAGCCCTGCATGGCAGCGGGCGCAGATCCGGATCGTCGAGCCGCACCTGTCGGAGGGGCAGGAATGCGTGGAGTACGATGCTCGCGGGGAGAGCGCCAAGACGGGGGCCAACCGGCCTGTGTTCTGGCGTCTGGTCAACGATGTCCGGCGGGGGAAGATCGGCATCGTAATCGTCGCATGGGCGGACCGCGCCTCGCGCAGCTTCGACGACGCGGAGGAACTGTTCGACGCCCTCGGAGAGGTCAACGGATACCTTGTCTGCGAGGGTCACTTCTACGATCCGAACGACAAGAATCACCGGCTGCTTCTCCGGATCCAAATCGCCCTCGCCGAGCACGCGAACGAACAGCGGCGGAGTCTGTCCGCGACATCGAAGGGGGCCAAGGCGGTTGCCCTCTCGTATCGAATCGCGCTGCCGACGGGACTTGTCTGGGGTAGCCCAGACGATCCGGAGTTTATCGAGGCCATGAACGACGCAGGGTTCGAGAGCGAACTCGATCCGGTCGCGCTCGCTCAGCACCGTGTGGTCTCGTCGTTAGAGGGGCGGAGGTACTTCATCTTCCGACACCCTGATGTTGAGGTCCGTCGCGCGGTGTCCCTCCTGCTCACATGGATGATCGAGTCGCGGAGCCTCTCCGAAGTAATCCGACGCGTCGAGAAGAATACGGACTGGCCCGAGCAGCATCGAGGTGAGATCCCTTCGTATCCGGGCACACGTTTCCGCCGGGACCGCCCCGTGACGTGGGTAAAGACACGTCACTCGATGGATCGACGCGGCGATGCGGTCCGCAGTCGCCTCCTCAGCTGGTTCCGCTCACCGGCACTGTACGGAATCTATCACTTCCGCTCAGAGGTTCTGCAGGAGGAGACGTCAGAGATCGCCCGCGAGATGGGGGGTGACGTATGGAGGGAGGACGCTTTCCCCGCATACGCGCCACCCGAGGCACTTCCAGCCATCAGCGTCGATCTCCGTACGGCCCGGCTTTATCCCCACCGGGGCTCGTACACTGGTCCGGATCCTCACCGGCTCGCTGAGGTGCGCTGCGCGCAGCCGCTCCCGAATGGAGACGTCTGCGGGCTCCTGGCCCGGCCGTGGCCGAGGCCGGCGGGGGGATTCTATTACACGAACACGCGCTGTAGCTCGCGCGGACACACGACGGGTTTCGCGGCCGACCTCGAGGCCGCTGCCCTCTCAATCATCTCGGACGGTTACAGGACGGAGGTCCTGCATGCCTGTCTCACGGGGATCCGGCGCGCAAAGGGGGCCGAAGCGTCGCGGCTGCGAGACCTCGAACGTAAGGTCCAGACGCTAACGTTGAGCGTCGAGACGGCGGCTGCTCGCGTCGACAAGTACGATGCGGAAAAGGCGTTCAAGGACAGCGCCTACTGGGAGGAGCGGCGGCAGGCGCGCTCGCGGGAGCTCGAGGCGGCCCTCGACGACCATGCCCGCGCGAGGCGAGCCGTGGACGATTCCTCCAGCCTCGCCGAGTCGGAGTTCCGGAGCATCCTCAGGCTCGCTACCGACATCCCGGAATTGATCCGCCGGGCCGGGAGCAGTCCGGACCGGATGCGGAGGTTGACACGCGCCCTCGCGGAGTGCGTGCATGTGCGGTCTCTTGGTACCGGAGTGTACCACGTGGAGGTGGAGTTTCCCTCAGGGCAGCGGGTCGGCCGCCTGCACGTCGTCAAGAGGCCGGCCGCGAAGCAGGCGCTCCAACAGCTCGCTCGGAGCCGCCTGCGCGC
>DASVVI010000269.1:0-1832 GCA_036386635.1 Longimicrobium sp. | reverse complement strand
CAGTCCGTCTCCTTGTCCATGTTGAACCAGACGGCGCCCACCACGTTCGGATGCGAGCGGAGGGTGGCGTAGGCGTCGCGGATCCAGCGCGCCTTGGCGTCGCCGCTCCCCTCGTCCGACGCGAACTCGCCGATGATGATCGGCTTCCCCGGAAAGCGCTGCGCCAGGTCCGAGAGCATGTGGTCCGCCGAAGCGCCGTCGAACATGCTGGCGGGGGTCTGCCAGTCGCCGCCCCAGAGGCGCGGGGCGTTGAAGCCGTGCGCGCCCACGTAGTCCACGTACTCGGCGCCGGGATAGTAATTGGCGTACCAGTTCCAGTGCGACTCGCCCGTGGCGCGGTTGGTGAGCGGGTTGCCGACGTTGGGGTTGAAGACCCAGCGCACGTTGCTGGCGCCCTCGCGGCGGAAGATGTCCACGATGCGGCGCCAGGCCTGCGCGTAGCGCGCCGGGGCGTTCTGGTCGGCCCCGTTGGCGGCGCCCTGCCAGGCGTAGTCCCAGTTGCCGTTCATCTCCCACGCCGGCTCCACCAGCACCACGCTGCCCAGCGAGGCGATCTGGCGGGCAACGCGCACCAGCTCCGCGTCCGCCTTGCCGGCGATGATCGGCTCCAGCACACCGGTGCGCGGCCCGCCGGTCCAGCGCACGTCGAGCGCCAGGTAGCTGGTGGCGCCGGTGGAGACGACCTCGCGCACCAGCTTGCCGCACCAGCCCGTCGCGGAGAAGTCGCACGACAGGTCGTGGAACGTCTTCACCAGCGCCGGCTGCTTCCCGGTGAGCTTGCCGAAGTCGCGGATGGCGCCGGCGATGTTCTCCGGCGTGCTGAGCGCGTCGCCCAGGTACGCGCCGCCGAAGAACGGGCGGTTCGACGGGTCGGCGATCATGGGGGAGGGCGCCGGCTCCGTCTCGGACGGCGTGGAGCCGGTGGGGGAGTCGCCGCTGCAGGCGGAGATCGCGACGATCACGAGGGGGAGGAACAGCGCGGCTGGACCGCGGCGTACGGTGCGCGTGGATCGCATGGCACATCACCCTCTTCGGCGGCCCGACTGGCATGGCGGGCGTGTAGCCCGCTGTAGCCTCGTAGCTTTGCGTCCCCGTCTTTCGGCGGGTTTGCCGTTCTCGGTGGGAGCCCGGAGCATCCGGGCGAGGAACCGGGCGGCTTACCGCCCGCCCTCTCCATTCGCACGGCCCGTTCCTGCGCCATGCAGAATGCCAACTCGCTGTTCCTCAATTACTTACAGATGCAGTGCCCGGTAGGGATGCAGCCGCGGGTGCCGTGTTTTGCGGTGGAAGCTGAATTTTGCAACAGCGGTCTCACACAGAGACGCGGAGGAAACAGAGAGACACAGAGGAAACAACTTTGCGGCTTGTTGTTTCCTCTGTGTCTCTGTGTGAGCCCTGCAGTTTGTTGCTCAGGCCGTCGATTCGCGGCGGCGGAGGAGCGCGTCGAGAGTGGCGCGCACCTCGGGGAACTCGGCGTCAGCCGGGAAGCAGACGTCCGCGCCGGCGCCGAGGAGCTCGACGCGGCGGCGAGCGTCGGTGGCGTCCACCACGAGCACGGGAAGCGAGCCGCCCACCGCGCGGACCTCGCGAACCAGCGCGGCCGCATCCGCGTCCGGGAGGTCGGCGCCCAGCAGCAGCGCCTGGGGGGAGCCGGTCCGCAGCAGCTCGCGCAGGCCCGCTGCACTGCTGGCGGTCTCTGCCGCGTAGCCCTCGCCGTGCAGGCGCGCGGCGAGCTCCAGCGCGCGCAGCTCGTGGGGGTGAACCACCGCCACGCGCCCGCCCCAGCCGTAGCCGATGCCGTGGCGCTCGCGCTGCGCGAAGACGCGGCGCAG
>DASVVI010000268.1:0-3346 GCA_036386635.1 Longimicrobium sp. | reverse complement strand
ATTTTGGGGCGGGCGCAGACGGCGGGGAGGGGCGGGCGGATGCCGACGGCGCACGCAGTTCTCCCCCTCCCCCGCTTGCGGGGGAAGGGGGCCGGGGGGTGGGGGCCCTTACCGCGCCGCGATCTCCGAATCGAGCTGGATGGCGAGGGTGCGGTCGCGGCCGGCGGACTTGGCGCTGTAGAGGGCCTGGTCGGCGGCTTCCAGGAGGGCGTCGGGGTTCACGACGTCGGTGCCGGCGGCGATGCCCACGCTGGCGGTGACCGTGATGGTGCCGCCCCCCGCGACGGGGACGCGCAGCTCGGCCAGGTGGCGGCGGAAACGCTCGGTGAGCGCCTTCGCGCCCTCCAGACCCGAGTCGCACAGGAGGACGGCGAACTCCTCGCCGCCGAAGCGGGCGGTGGTGTCGATGTTCCGGGCGCAGTTCCGCAGGACGCGCCCGACGCGCGCCAGCACCACGTCGCCCGCGCCGTGGCCGTGGCGGTCGTTGACCTGCTTGAAGTGGTCGAGGTCGATCATCACCAGCGCCACCGAGCCCCCCGTGCGCCGCACCCGCTCGCACTCGCGCCGCAGCGCCTCGTCCAGCACGTGGCGGCGGGAGAGCTCGGTGAGGGGGTCGATCTGCGCGGTCGCCTCGGTGAGCGCCCACTTGCCGGCGGTGGCGATCCCCACGCACACCACGAAGACCAGGAAGCCGATCCAGAAGAGCGACGGGACGCCCGGAAGGATGCGCGCCACCGGCAGCCAGTCCACGTGCTCGGACAGGAGGTCGTAGGTGACGGCCAGCGCAAAGGAGACCGTCCCCACGCCCAGGATGCGCCCGTGCGGCTGGCGGCGCGAGGTGGAGCGGCAGGCGCGGGCAACCACCACGAAGAGCCCCGCCATCATCGTCAGGTCCACCCACTTCGCCATGGTGGCAAGGGCGCCCAGCGGCAGGGACCCCACCAGCATGACGGCGGCGGTGGCCGTGCCGGTCAGCACCGCGTCGCGGCGGGTGAGACGCAGGTCGAAGAGGCGGTGCACCAGCACGACGAAGGCGGGCATCCCCGCGGCGATCGCCCAGAGCCCCACCCGGTACGAGTTCACGTGCGGAACGAGCAGCGACTGCACCGCGCCGGAAAAGGTGGCGCCGTAGATGGAGACGGCGGCGCAGAGCAGGGCGAAGTACAGGTTCTCGCGCGCGCGGCGGCGGCGGAAGAAGAAGGCGAGGTGGTAGATGCCGATCGCCAGAAAGAACGACACCAGGCCGCCGATCACCACGTCGCGCGGGGAGCGCTGCTGGGCCAGGAGGTCGTAGCGCCCCACCCGCACGCCGCCCATCAGCCCGCCGTACGCGTAGGCGTTGAAGACGCGCACGGCGATCACGTGCTCGCCCCCCGCCCGCCGCGCCAGCGCCGAATCGGGCACCAGGAGGAGGGTCGGCGCGACGCCTTCCACGAAGTGCGGCGGCATGCGGCCCGATCCACCCACCATGACGCCGTTCCAGAAGATCTCGTACGCGTCGCCCACGCTGCCGAGCTGCACGCCCACGGGGCCGCCCGCCAGCTCGGCCGGGAGCCGCACCTCGCGCCGGTACCAGCCGAAGCCGTCGTAGCCGGGGGCGAAGCGCTCCCATTCAGCCGGCGCTTGAACCAGAGCCCAGCCCGCGTCCGGATGCGCGGGCGCGGCCCAGGCGGCGGAGTCGCCGCGCTGCCAGCGCCAGGCGCCGTCCAGGCGCAACGGTTCCGGCTCCGCGGCGGCGAGGGCACCGGGAATGGCGAGGAGGACCGCGAGTAGAATGCGGGCGATCACGACGGGAGCTGGGGCGCGGGGCGGGAGGTGTGTGGAGGGCACTCAACATAGCGCCGGACGCGGCGTGGAGTCAACGAAAACGGCTCCGGGTGCGGACCTTGCTCAGCGAATCCGGGGGGCCTACGTTGGGCCCCCCGCAACCCCATGCGCGCACCGCGCTTTCACGGCAGAAGGAACCCGAATGGCCAACCTCCCCGAGCCGGGGCGCACGGGGCCGCTGGCGGCTCTGGCGCTGACCGCCGGCCCGCGCTACGGCGAAGAGCTTCCCATCCCCAAGCCCGTTGTGGTGGTGGGGCGCGCCGCCGCCAGCGACGTGGTGATCGACGACGACTCCGTCTCCGCCCAGCACGCACGCCTGGAGTGGGACCTGGGCGCGTGGCGCATCACCGACCTGGGCTCCACCAACGGCACCGCGGTGGAAGGGACGAAGCTGGCCCCCAACATCCCCACCCCGCTCCCGTACGGCGCCACGGTGCGCGTCGGCGGCGTGAAGCTGCAGTTCCGCGAGGTGGCGCAGGCCGATCCCGAGCGCGCCCGCGCCGACTACGTCGCGCCGCAGAAGCCGGCGACGCTGCGCGAGGAGAAGCCCGGCTTCCGCTTCCCGGTGTGGCTGGCGATCCTCCTCGTGGTGCTGCTGGCGGTGATCGGCTACCTCGTCTTCCAGACCATGGCGGCGCCGCGGGTGGGCGTGGGCACTGGCCCGGAGCACCCGCTGCTCGCGCTGGCGACCCGGGCCGCCGCGCCGTGACGGTGCGCTGGGAGTCGGCCGGGCTCACCGACGTGGGCCGCGTCCGCAAGGGGAACGAGGACTCCTTCTTCGTGGACGAGGCGCGCGGCGTCTTCCTGGTTGCGGACGGGATGGGGGGCCACGCCGCGGGGGAGATCGCGAGCGCGCTGGCCGCCCGCACCGTGGGCGGCACCCTGGTGCGCGGGGTGGACGAGGAGCTGGAGCCCGACCTGCTGGCCGAGGCGATGAAGCGCTCCCTCTACGCCGCGCACGAGGCGATCCTGGCCCACACCATGGCCGACCCCGCCACCGAGGGGATGGGCACGACGCTCACCGCATTCGTGGTGTGCCCCGACGGCACGTACCGAATGGGCCACGTGGGCGACAGCCGCATGTACCTGTTCCGCGCCGGCGAGCTCACCCAGCTCTCGCACGACCACACCTGGGTGCAGCGCGAGGTGGACGAGGGGCGCCTTACGGAGCAGGGTGCGCGCCGCCATCGCCTGTCGCACATCCTGACCCGCGCCCTGGGCGCCGACTCCGCGGACAGCCCTGACATCCAGTCGGGCAGGCTCCTGCCGGGCGACCTGGTCCTGCTCTGCAGCGACGGCCTCACCGGGATGCTGAACGACCGCATGATCGCCCGCATCCTGGAGGACGACGCCCCCCTCGCCGACCTGGCCGCGCAGCTCATCGCCGAGGCCAACGCCCGCGGCGGCCGCGACAACATCACCGCCGTCGTGGTCGAGATCCTCCCGTCGGCCGACGCCGCGCCGGAAGACGGCTGACGCGCCTCCCGCCAGCGTTGCGCGGGAGCGGCGCACGATTCAT
>DASVVI010000267.1:0-12928 GCA_036386635.1 Longimicrobium sp. | reverse complement strand
CCACATGCGGTCGCGGTTGATGAGGCTGGCGCCCGCGTCCTCCGCGATCCCCAGCATGCGGCCGTCCACGTGGTCGGGAACGCCGGAGAGCATGCGCCGGGGCGGGGTGCCCAGCCGCGACGGCCAGTTGCGCCGCACCAGGTCGTGGTTGGCGCCGATGCCGCCCGAGGCCACGATTACGGCCTGGGCCTTGATCTCGAAGGCGCCGGCCACGCCGCGCGAGCTGGCTTGGCCCCGCTCCGCCGCGCTCGGCTCCAGCACCTCGCCGCGCACCCCGTCCACCACGCCGTCCGTCATCGTCAGCTCGCTCACGCGGTGGCGGAAGCGAAATGTGACGAGGCCGCGCCGCTCCGCCTGGCGCACGCGGGCCACAAAGGGCTCGATGACGCCCGGCCCCGTTCCCCAGGTGACGTGGAAGCGGGGGACGGAGTTGCCGTGCTCGGTGGCCAGGTAGCCTCCGCGCTCGGCCCACCCCACGATGGGAAAGAAGCGCACGCCCTGCCCGCGTAGCCACGAGCGCTTCTCCCCCGCGGCCCAGGCGACGTACGCCTCGGCCCAGCGGCGGGGCCAGAGGTCTTCGTCGCGGTCGAAGCCGGCGGAGCCCATCCAGTCCTGCAGCGCCAGCTCGTGCGAGTCGCGGATGCGCAGGCGCCGCTGCTCGGGCGAGTCCACCAAAAAGATCCCGCCGAACGACCAGAACGCCTGCCCGCCCAGCGAAGCCTCGGGCTCCTGCTCCACCACGGTCACGCGCCGCCCCGCGTCCGCCAGCTCCGCCGCGGCCACGAGCCCCGCCAGCCCCGCCCCCACCACCACGACGTCGGTCTGCACGATCATCCTCCCAATGCGTTGAGCTATTCGGATGATGGCACCAGTGCGTCCACTTCGGCGCGCTCGGCATTGGTCAGCCGCCAGGCGGAGGCGGCGGCGTTGGAGCGGATCTGATCGGCGGAGGTGGCCCCGGCGATGACGGAGACGACCTCGCGGCGCGCCAGGAGCCAGGCGAAGGCGAGCTCCAGCAGCGTGTGCCCGCGCTCCTCCGCGTAGCGCGCCAGCCGCTCCACGCGCTCCAGGTTCTCATCGGAGAGCAGCTCCGCGTAGCGCCCGCCCGCGGTGATGCGCGTGCCCTGCGGCGGAGCCTGGCCGCGGCGGTACTTCCCCGTCAGCAGCCCGCTGGCGAGGGGAAAGTAGGGGATGAAGGCCAGCCCCTGCCGCGCGCATTCGTCCAGCACGCCCCGCTCGGGATCGCGGTGGAAGAGGGAATACTCGTTCTGCACGCTTTCGAAGCGCGCGCCGGGGGCCACCTCGCGCGCCTCGCGGAGCTGCTCCACCGAGAAGTTGCTGCACCCGACTTCGCGCACCTTGCCTGCCCGCACGAGCTCGTCCAGCGCGCCCAGCGTGTCGGCGATGGGGACGGAGGCGTCCGGGGTGTGGAGCTGGTAGAGGTCGATGCGGTCGGTGCCCAGGCGGCGCAGGCTGTCCTCCACCGCGCGGCGGATGTAGTCGGGATGCGCGCCGTGGCGCTCGTCGTCCATCTTCATCCCGAACTTGGTGGCGAGCACCACCTCGCCCCAGCGCGGGCCGAGGGCGCGGCCCACGTACTCCTCGCTGAGCCCCTTGCCGTAGATGTCCGCAGTGTCGAAGAAGTTTACGCCCGCGTCCAGCGCGGCGTGCACCACGGCGCGGGTGGCGTCCGCGTCCAGCCGCGGGCCGAAGTTGTTGCATCCGAGCCCGACCACCGAGACGGTGAGCGAGCCGAGGGTCCGTGTATCCATCAGTCCTGCCTCCAGCGCGATTTGATGACGATGCGGCGCCGCCGCCGAGCGCGCCGCACCCCTGCAAATCGCACTCCCCGGAGCCGCGTGGAAATGCTGTTCCGCCGGATGCGGCCCCGCTATCATGCCATGAGCCGCTTGCCAAAAACGGAGTCCCTGATGCTCCGACACTCTGCAAGACGGTACTCACCGGTTTCGCTTCTCCCTCTGCTGGCGTGATAGCGGGGTGGCGCGTCCGCGGGCACTTAGCTGTAAACCTCTCAATGAACCCATCACCTTTATTCGGGGGCCAAAATGTCACGCACTGGTGTTACACATCGGCCGGACAATGAAGGCGAGTTCGACGACGACGATTTTGATGTGGAGGATTCAGATGCTAATGCGCCAACATATTCCGACGCGGTAATCACATTTTTTGACATCCTCGGATTCGGCAGTTTGGTTGCAACCAGGACGGCTGCAGAAATCTACTCGATCGTCGCTAATTTCCAGAATACCTATGATACGCTCACCGGACCCTACCCTCCGGACGAACTCCGGAGCGTGAAGAGGTTCAGCCTCTTCTCGGACAGCGCGGTCAGGATCGCCTACTTTGACCCAGCAGTTCCCGAACTAGCAAGTATGATCGTTCTACAGGAAATAATTAGTTGTATGTACATCCAGCTAATGCTGCTGCGCGAACGGGTGTATATTCGCGGGGGCATGGCAGTGGGCGGAATCTTCTTCGCGGGAACAAAGTTGTTCGGTCCGGGCTTGCTTGAAGCTTACAATCTGGAAAACAAGCTTGCGAGATACCCTCGAATCGCGGTTTCAGAGGGAGCGCTGACACTGGCGCAATCTGGCAGATTCGGTGGTGCCTTCCATGATGGGTATGTTACGACATCGAGCGACGGCGTCAGCTACATCGATTATCTTAGGGGTGCGTCGCACGAATACCGTGGCTTCGGTGAGTACCTGGACCTTCTTTGGGAACATCGAGGGTGGATTACGGAGCTGCTTGAACGCACCGGAACGCCTGACGCAGTTCGCGAGAAATACGAGTGGATGGCTACCTACCACGATGCCACCATTATGAAGTTCCGTGACGTGATCCTGCACAGATCGCGGATGAAGATCCACGAAATGCTCATACCTCCCGAGCTGTGGAATAGTAAGTCGGAACTTCCGGTTTAACTCGCCCGAGAGCCGGCGTGACCAGCACGCCATCTGCGTTGCTCAGTGCGAATGTGTCCGCTCGTCTTGGAAGCTATCCACGATCCCTGTCTCCAGCGCGATTTCATGAGGATGCGGCGCCGCCGGCCATGCGCCGCATCCCTTCAGATTGCACTCCCTCCACGATCGCGAAATCCTATACGCGTGGTGCGTAGACGGCGTATCCTCGTGGAGGCGCCCAGAACTGTGCACGCCCGTCCGAGGAAGCCCACTGGTCTTCTGGCGGCGCGAGGTCGGAACCGCTCCACCAACCCACCGGTGTGAAAGCGACGTCGTGCCATTGGGTGGTCACCCAACTCCCGTTCCACCGGTCTCCACGGTTGTTGAGCACGAACACGAGTCCCGGTTTGTCGCCGGACCCGCGGCGCTGCATTACGTACAGGTCGTCATCCACCCACAGGACGTCCGTGCCACCTCCAGCGAAAGTCTCGTGCGCCCAAACCAGAGCGTCGATGCCGTGCGGCGTCCCCGCCCCCGCGAGCCCCTCGTTGTAGTAATCCTTCCAGAAGACGCATGGATACCCTTCGTGCGTAAGGACGTAGCCATACGCGAGGAGCTTGTCGTGGTGGATGCGGCTGGAATCCTGCCGCAGGTCGTGGTTCTCCACGAACGTGACGGCATTCTCGGCTTCGTGCCTGGAGAACGTTTCCCAAGTGGTAAAGCCGCGGAGACTGAAGCCATACCGGTCGCAGAGCTCCTTGAGCATGTCACGCAACGGGAAATCGAATGCATCGACCGGGTTGTCAGTCCACGCGTTGACCTCGCGGAACCAGTTTTTGATGGTGCGGGCGCTGCTCCAGTTCTCCCCCACTCCATAGGGCTTGAACCGCGAGCCGCCCCGCTGGTAGCGGAACTCCTGGATCGCCGTGATCATCCAGCTGCCATATCCTTTGACGAAATCGTAGCGGAACCCGTCGAAGCCGATCTCCTCCACCAGCCAGCGCGCGAGCTGAAGAATCTGGTCGAACACGTACGGATTGCGGTGAACAAGGTCCGGCATTTGGCCGAAGGTGTTCTCGTCCCAGCTCTCGTAGACCGAGGGATGAAAGCACTCGAAATTGCGAGGAAACCTGCCGCTCTTCGGCTGAAAGCGAGTCCAGCGGAGCTGCCCGTCGACGGGGCTGGCTTCCTGCGCGTCCGCGCCGTTGTTGTGGTTGATCACGATATCGGCGACAAGCTGGAGCCCGTGGCCGTGCGCGGTCTCGATTAGCCGCAACAACTCGTCTCGCGAGCCGAACCACGTCTCTACGCCGCCTTTCTGGTCGAACTCTCCGAGATCGTAGTAGTCGTAGGGATCGTAGCCCATGGAAGCTCCGCCCACATTCCCTGCTTTGTGGACCGGCGGCAGCCACAGCATCGTGAAGCCCGCCCGCGCAAGGTCAGGGACCTTCTCCCGCACGTAGCTCCACCATGCGCCCTCACGGCCGTCCACTCGTGGACAGTCCCAATGGAAGGCCTGCATCATTACGCCCATTTTACGTTACCCGATCCAAAGGTGGTTTGGCAGGAACAGCAAGCCAGCGAGGGAGGTTCGCGGCACTCCATACTGTAATGCGCGCCGCGACAGGCGGGGCTCACGTCGTCGGCGAGCCGGCCTCGTGTTGCGGCGTCGAAAGGGGGCGACGCGCCGATCCATGCAGCGGGTTTTTGCGCTCTCCTCTCCCGAGGCCGCTAAATTACCGTTCCGCGACTGGATGCCGCTCCTTCCGCCATGCACCCATCGATGAATAACGCACAGGAGTTCCGCCGCGATGCGTACCGCCTGCTGTTCGTGATGGCGGGCGCGTACAACCTGGCGTTCGGGGGGTGGGCGGGGCTCTTTCCCGGCGCATTCTTTCGATGGTTTGCGATGGAGGCGCCGCGCTACCCGTCGATCTGGGGATGCCTGGGGATGGTGGTGGGGGTGTACGGCCTCCTCTACCTGCACGCGGCGCGGCGGCTGGACGAGGCGTGGCCCATCATCGCGGTCGGGCTGCTGGGGAAGGTGCTGGGGCCGGTCGGGCTGGCGCTGACCGCGGCGCGCGGCGGCGACCTGCCGCTACGGATGCTCGCGCTGCTGGCGCTCAACGATCTGGTCTGGTGGGTTCCCTTTGGCGCGTTCCTGCTGGAGGGGAAGCGCGCGGGGGAGCGGGTGCGCGCCGCGGCGCCGTACCTGTGCGCGGCGCTCCATGCGGCGGCGGGGGTGGCGATGCTCTTCGTGCTGCGCGGCGGTACGGAGGCGGAGCCGGACCCCGCGGCGCGCGCGGCGTACGTGTCCGCCCACACCGGACTCTGGCGCGCGGGCTTCGCCGTGTGGATGGCGGCGGGGATGAGCGTGCTGGCGTTCTACGCGTGGTGGGCGCCCGCCGTGCGCAACCGCAGGCTGGGGATCGCGGCGCTCGTGGTGGCCGGCGCCGGCCTGGCGTGCGACCTGTTGGGCGAGGCGCTGTACGTCGGCTGGCTTCCATGGCTGGCGAGCGACGTGGCGCGCTTCGTCACGGTGCAGCGGACCGGGACGGTGCTCACGGCGGTCTTCGCGAACGGCTTCTACACCATAGCGGGGATCATGCTGACGATGGGCACGCCGGGGCTCCCACGGCACGTGCGCGCGCTGGCCTGGATCGTCTGGACGGCGGGGATCGTTCTCAGCGTGTGCGGCGCGATGGGATCGGCGGCAGGGCTGGTGGCGAGCTCGGGCATCCTCTTTCCCGCCCTCGTGCTCCTGGCGCTCGCGGCCGGGCGGGCGTTGCGATGAGGCGGGTCGTGGTGCTGGGCGGCACCGGCTTCTTTGGCCGCGCCGCGATGGGGCTCCTGCGCGACGCCCGCATCCCGGCGCTCGCCGCCGCCCGCCGCTCACCCGACCTCGCGCTCGATGCCGAGAACCCCACATCGCTGCGCCGCGCCCTCCGCTCCGGTGACGTGGTGCTGGACGCGGCGGGACCCTTCCAGGCGCGCACCCCCGCGCTCGCGGAGGCCGCCATCGAGCTGGGGTGCGACGTGGTGGACATCGCGGACGCATCCGCCTACGTGCGCTCGATCCTGGCGCTCGGCGACCGCGCCCCCGAGGCCGGCGTGTGCCTCCTTCCCGCGTGCAGCACCTGCTCCGCCGTGTCGTCCGCGATGGTGGCGTGGAGCGGGCTGCCGCATCCCGTTCGCCTCACCGCCTTCCTCGTCCCCACCACGCGCTACACCGCCGTCGCCGCGACGGCCGCATCGCTGCTGGCGGGGCTGGGGCGACCCATCCCCGTGCTGCGCGATGGCGTGGTGCGGCAGGTACGCGGCTTCACCGAATCGCGACGCTGGCCCACGGGCACGCCGCTCGGCGCGCATCGCGGCTGGATCTTCGACACCCCGGACGGCGATCTCCTCCCGCTCTCGCACCCCACGATAGCCACGGCGGAGGCGTTCGTCGATCCGAACGTCGCCGGCCTCGCGGGCGCGCTGGCGCTCGCGGCGCGCGTCCCTCCGCTGCGCGCCGCCATGACGCGCACGATGCCCGCCGCGCTCCCCCTGGTGCGTCTGCTGGGGCGGGAGCACGGCGGGTTCGGTTGCGAGGTGGAGGATGCATCGGGCGCCATCGTCCGGCTTGTGCTAACGGCGCCGCGCGATGCATACCGGCTCGCCGTCATCCCCGCCGTCCTCGCCGTCCGCTCGATCCTCGACGGGCGGATGAGCGGCTCTGGCGTCATCCCCCCGCATCTTCAGTTCGACACCGGGGAACTGCTCGATGCGCTGCAGGCGCGCGGGTTCGAGCTGTCCCGATCCTCCTGAAAGCTACCGCCGCACCTGCCCCGACACGTGCCGGTCGGCGATGCCGAGGTGCCGCTCCACCTCCTGCTCGATGTACATCGCCTGGTCGCGCTCGGGCAGGCCGGTGACGAGCTTGACCATGCGGCCATCCTTGCCGCGCGCGCGCACCGAGTAGGTGATGGTGGTGCCGTTGCGGCCGCGGCTGACGTGCTCCTCGCAGTAGAGCTGCTCCAGCGTGTCGGTGGCGATCTGGCGGTTCCCCATCCAGGGGAGCGGCCCATGGCGCACCGTCAGGACTCCGTCCGCCACCACGATCTCGGTAGTGTTGACGAACAGCGCGGCCGTGAAGTAGGCCAGGAAGAGCCCCACCGCCACGTGCAGCAGCGGAAAGAGCATCAGCACCCAGGCGCCGGTGGTGAACGCCATCAGGTACCAGAATGCCAGGAACCCGAACCAGACCACGCAAAAGAACACCAGGAAGATGGCCGTCCAAGCGTACCACCGCCGCTCGATGCGCAGTCCGCCCCCGGCCGTGTGCACCGTCAGCCGCTCGGGGAGCGGCACCGGGAGCGGCGGCGCCGGCGCGAGCGATCCGTCCTGCATCAGCACGGCGCCTTCGGTGCTGTCGCGCGAGGCCGGCGCGGCGCTGGGCGCGGCCTCCAGGTTCACGAGCGACTGGCACTCGCCGCATCGCGCGTACATCGTGCTCAGGTTCATGTCGGCGGCCTGGATCTGCGCTCCGCAGGTCGGGCACTTGAGCGTGCGGCTGGTGGGCATGCGGGTTTCGGCTCGCTGAAGGCGTTACTTCGCGGATGATCGTGCGAGGAACAGCGTGTGGGCTCCACCTGTGGTGACGTGCGCCCGCACCCGAACGACTTCGACGCTGAGCCCCGCGGCGCGCAGCACGTTCTCGAAGCGCGGATCGTCGTCGGCGGACCAGTACGCGAGCCGGCCGCCGGGGCGCAGCGCATCCGCCGCCACCCGCACGCCGCGGCCTCGGTAGAGCTCCGCGTTGCCGCCGGTGGTCAGCGCATCGGCGCCGTTGTCCACGTCCAGCATGATGGCGTCGTACGAGCCGCGCCCCTCGCGCAGCACGTCGGCGACGTCGGCGTGGCGCAGCTCCACGCGCGGGTCGGCCAGCGCATCGGCAGCGAGCGAATACTCCGGATTGCGGTTCCACTCGATGATCCCGCCCACGATCTCCGCGACCACCACCCGCGAATCCGCCGGGAGCACGCGCAGCGCCGCCCGCAGCGTGAACCCGAACCCCAATCCGCCGATCAGTACCCGCGCTCCACTGCTCCTCTCCAGCGTCCGGCAAACCCGCTCCGCGAGCTGCTCCTCCGAATGGTAGCGCCGCGTGGACATCAGCTCCACGCCCGCCACGCGAATGGAGTAGTCCCGGTCGTGCCGGTACAGCGTCAGCACCGTCCCATCCGGCGCCGTCGCCTCACCCAGTCGTTCGAGTCGCTTCAAACTGCCGCCTCACACAGAGCCACAGAGGGGTACAGAAAGAACAGACAAGGGGTTCTCTGCGCCTTGCATTTACCTCTGTGCCCTCTGTGTGACGCTGGTTTTTTTCGAGCGAGAGTGGAGGTACAGGTACGCGGCGGAGAGGAGGTAGCCGCCGACCGCGCCCGCGACGGCCATCAGCGGATCGAGGCCGGAAAGCAGGAGCCCCAGCGTTCCGCCCGCGGCGGTGCCGACGGACGCGCCCGCGAAGACGAGGCCGAACGGCACCCGGCGCAGCAGCGTCCATGCGCTGAGGGGGACGAGCACGCCGCCCAGCACTCCGCCGACCACCGCCGCGAGCCCGTACGCCTCCACGATGTACGGGAACCCGCCGAGACCATCCACCACCAGGCTGAGGATGGCGAGGAGACCCACCCCGAGCACCGCGCCCACCACTCCACCCGCGAGGCAGAGCGCGACGGTGACACCCAGGGCGCGAGTGGGGCTGACACGGTTTGCTACGTCGGCAGACATGCGCTCACCTCGACTGCTTCAGGCAGCGGCGGCGTGAGGTTCAGCACGCGCTGCGTGAACACCCGCGCGAAGCTGAACCCCGCGACCTGCCAGAACCACACACTCGTCACCAGAAAGCCGATTCCGAACGCCAGCAGCCCGACGAAAGAGAGGAGGAGCGCGGAAATCGTGATGCACCACGCCTTCCAGTACGCGCGCCCGCCCTGGAACGTGCGGCCGAGCGCTCGCGCTGGATTGTAGATCTCGGCAGGGTCGAAGGCGCGGCAGTAGTGCGTCATGTACCCCGGAATCGCGACGGTGGCGAGCGCGAGGAGCACCGCGGCGACACCGCCGAGCGCGAGGCTCTCCGCGGACCATGCGTAGTACGTGAGCACCAGTCCAGGCGTGTAGTAGTAGAGCATCCCCACGAAGGTGATCAGCCCGTGCTTCAGGAGCTCGGGGAAATCGCGCCAGGAGGGCCACGCCGGGAGCCCCTGCTGCATCCGGTGCACCATCATGATGCGATGCCCCATGTTCAGGAGCCATCCGACGACGGGGATCAGGAGCAGCGCGGCCCCGAGAAGCACCTCGCGTCGGGCGAGGCGGCTCTGGAGGGGGAACGCGTACGAGGTGCGGAAGCTGAGAGGCGTGTGCAGATCGATCATGGGAGGAGCCAGTACAGGGCTAACGGGACTTTGGCGTCCACGACTTTCGCACCGCGGGCATGGTTAGCGTGGGGGTCTGAAGACGCACGGTAAAGGCCGCTACGGCGGCATTACCGGTCGATCAGCGCTGGATCGGCTTCATCGAACCCGTCACCTCCTCGTGTTCGCTTCGATTTCAACTTGGCAAAGCGCGATCTGCGCCTGAAGCTCCATCCAGAAGGCCTTTTGCGACCCGATGTTCCATCCGATAAATGCGCCTGCCAGAACACCAATGAACGCCCCGCTGGCGCCTGCTGCGGGGGCGAATACCCCCGCGCTCGCGCCAAGCAGAAGCCCCAGGAAAACCCCGGCAGCTGTATAGAGCCACACGATTGTCAACGCGCGCTGGTACAACATGCCAGCGTACTTCTGAATCACCGCGGGGTCGAAGCTGACACGCGTGGAGGAGCGAGTGGAGGATGAGGCATCGCGGCCTGGCCCGGATCTCGGCCGGTCCCATCCCGCAACCGGTTCGATCTCGGCAATTTGGTGAAAGGGATCGAATGGAGCGCCTTCGTCAGCGGCAGTCGCCCTCGTCTGGTCGTCATCTACTGACGACTCCCGATCCGCACCACAATTCCAGCAGCTGTCAAACTGGTCCTCGCTCTCTTGTCCGCACTTGTTGCAGGTCCACATGAGATAGGAGAGTGGCCGGAGTGTGCTGGAGGTGGACGCGCGGTAGGACAGCGTCGCCCCCTCGTCCTCCCCACCTCGCGGGGCGCGGGTGGAATCCTGAAGGTGAGGCTCCGGGGCTGATGGCGCAAAGGTTTTCTCACGTAGAGACCGGAGTTGAAAACGGAAGCGCCGCCGCAACCTCGGAGTCGCGGCGGCGCTGCTTCAGACGTTAGGTCCGCGCCTACAGGGCGACCCGGCGGCGGGCCTGGTTAACGCGGGCGGCGAAGGCGCGAGCCTCGGCGGGCGAGAAGCTCTCCATCACCTGCACGTCGTTCACCTGCACGTCCTTGAAGATCAAGTTGCCCTCGCGGTCCTCGAGGATCAGGCGGCCGTTCTCGTAGCGCGCCTCGCGCAGCTCGGACACGGGGTACTCGATGCCGCGGTCCAGCATCGTGCGGACCCCGCCGCGCACCATCCCGGCCACGACGCGCGCGAAGCCCGACTCCTCCTTCATCGCGTCGTCGCGCATGTCGCGGTCGATCTCGCTGAGGCCGCGATCGGTGAGCTGCATCACCAGCTTGCGGTCGATCAGGAGGAGGGCCACCTCGCCGCCGCGCGTCTGGATTGCGGAGGTGGCGCGGCGAAGGGGCTGGCGCTCGACGAAGCGCGTGTCGGAATCGCCGCGGGTGTGGCCGCGCTGTGCATGGACGGGGGCGGCAAGGGCGAGGGCGGCGCAGACCAGGACGAGGGCACGCATGACGGAAGCTCCGGGGGAAGGGACGACGGATGGCTGCTCCCGTAACGGGGCGGAGCGCACAAAGGTTTCGATCCCGCAATCCCCCGGAACGTTGCCGCCTACCCGCCCGCCGCGGTGACCGACCCGTCGTGCAGCGTGATGCCGCGGCGCACCAGGAAGTCGGAGATCCCGCGGCTGATGCGCTCCACCTCCACGATGGTGCGGTCGCTCAGGTAGCGGCGGGAGCGCCCCGCCGCGCACAGCGTCCCGATCACCTCCTCGCCGCCCGCGCCGAGCACCGGCACGGAGACGAAGGTGCCGAACTTCTCCGCGTCCTCCGCTGCGGCGCCGGGGAGGTCGCGGCTCACGTCGGCGGTCCACACCAGGCCCGCCTCGCGGCAGCGCTGGCAGAGCGAGCCCGTCCAGGGGATGGCCTGGCCCGGCGGGATCCCCACGCCGGCCGGATCGTGCACGTAGCGGTGCTCCAGCGTGTCGTCCGCGAGGTTGCGGATGTTGAGGAAGCTCGTCTCCAGCCCCGTGGCAGCGGCGACGTCGGCCAGGAGTGCGCGCACGTAGCCGGCGAAGTCCTCCACCCTGGGCGCGGCGCGGGGGTGCGCCAGCCGCTGCGGCGTGGGCGACACCACGATGCCGGGGAGCGGGAGGGGGGCCGGGCGCGCCAGGTAGTACCCCTGCCCGCACGTGATCCCCAGGCGCACCAGCGTGTCCAGCTCGCCGGCGGTCTCCACCCCCTCGGCCACCACCGTCGCGCCCAGGCTGTCGGCGAAGGAGGCGAGCGCGCCCACGAGCACCTCCCGCGCGCGGTCCTCGTCGATGCCGCACACCATGTCGCGGTCCAGCTTGATGGTGTGGGGACGCAGCGCCAGGATGTGCCGGAAGCTGGCGTACCCCGCCCCCGCATCGTCCACGGCGACGCGCACGCCCAATCCGCGCAGCTCGTCCAGGTCGCGGACGAGGTCCTCGTAGTGCGTCACCGAGCTGTGCTCCGTGATCTCCAGCACGACCCGCCGCGCGTCCACCGCCGCGAGCGCCTCGCGCAGGGCCGGGCTGGCGACGGTGCCGGGCGACACGTTGACGGACAGGTAGACTTCCGCGGGGATGCGGGGAGAAGAGCGAGCGCGGAGCGGATCGTGGCGATCTCCAGCTCGACCCCCAGCCCCAGCTCGGCGGCGCGGGCGAACCAGAGGTCGGGGCTTCCCCCGGGCCCCTCGAAGCGGGTCAGCGCCTCCGCGCCCACCATCCGCATGTCCGCGAGGCCCACGATGGGCTGCAGCACCGTCGCGACCCCCTGGCCGGCGATGGCGCGCTCCACGTCGCCGCGAGAGATGCGCGCGGGGCGGGGGATGGCTGCGCGCGCCAGGTCTTCGCCGAGCGAGGCGGCGAGCGCATCCAGCAGACGGCCGTCGCCGGGGCCGAGCTGGGGGTTGGCGCCGCGCCCCAGGCAGCACACCATCCCGAAGAGCGTGCCGTCCGGCAGGTGCACCGGCGCCGATGCATACGAGCCGATCCCCAGCCGCTCCGTGATCGCGAGCGCGGCGGCATCGGGGTGCGCGCGCGCGTCGGGGATGACGGAGGGGAGGGTGCCGTCCAGTGCCCGCGAGCAGTACGAGATCGGCCATGGGATGACGGACCCTTCGCTGATCCCGAACGGACCCGGATCGCCGTCCACCGCGTGGAGGATCTGATCGTTCCCGGTGCGCTCGGCGAGCCACACCACGTCCATGGCCAGGGCGCTGCGCGCCACCTTTAAATAGCGTCTTGCAATCGCCTGTACCGCGCTATTCTGCATCATCCTTTTGAGCCCCCTGCCGGTGCCACGCCGCCGTCGCGAGACGCGAATAACGCAAGAGCGGAGCCGGGCGGGCCCTCACCCCCGGCTCGTTACACTCGCCTGCCCCCTCTCCCGATAACAGGAGAGGGGGCTTGGAGACCGTGGCGCGACGCCGCATGCTGTAGGGGCGCGATTTATCGCGCCCGTGCCCCGCGCCGCGCCGCGCCGCCGTTTGCGCACACCCATTTCCTGTAGGGGCAGACCTGCGTGTCTGCCCTCCCCTGCCATGCCTCCACCCACGCCCCAGGCACCGATCCCGTAGGGGCCGCCCCACGTGGCTGCCCGTGCCATCCCCCGCTCCGCCGCCGGCATCGCGCACCGATGCACGCCACCGCCCCTCCCCCAG
>DASVVI010000266.1:0-3494 GCA_036386635.1 Longimicrobium sp. | reverse complement strand
CAAAGTGTCTTGCGACCCGCGCAGTTCACGTAACTCCAATGTAACACGTGACTTACGATTCTGCAACCCGGACCGCGCCTCTGTGTTCTGGCCTCTATCAGTTGCAGAGACCGGGCCAACTCTGCAACGGTAGCAGTCGGCCTTCCGTGCACGATGGACCCCGCCGGGGGCGTTCGGGGGTATGGATGGTGCCGCTGATGGCGGACTGCGCGCGCTCCTTTCACATCGGGCTCCACTTGCATCCTTTCCGCCGCCTCGTCCCCCTGGCGCCGCTCCTGCTGGCGGGCGCCTGTACGCTCGCCGACGTCTCCCTCCCCGCGGGCGAGGAGGTGGTGGCGGTGGAGGCCGTGCTGCGCACCGACGTTCCCGTGCAGACGATCGTCCTGCACCGCTCGCTGGACGGGCGCGACGTCCGCGGCGTCACGGGTGCCCGTGTGACCGTCACGGCGCCGGGTGGACGCACGATCGCCTTCGAGGAAACTACCCAGACGTGCTTCCGCGTCCCCGGCGACTACTTCAAGGAGGAGCCGGGTTCGGTGAAGGCGAGCTGCTACCTGTCGTCTTCGGATGAAGGGTCCTGGGTGCGCCCCGGCTCCGTGTACCTGCTGCGCGTGGAGCTGCCGGACGGAGGGGTGATCCAGGGGCGTACGCGCGTGCCCGGGGCGTTCGGGCTCGCCGGCCTCCCGTTCACCACGCGAGCCGCGTCGCGTGCCTCCGCGCTGTGCGCACTGCCTCCCCAGCGCATCCTGCCGGTGGCGTGGACGCGCGCGGACAGCGCGTGGAGCTACATCGCGCCCACCCGCATCTTCGACCTCCGCGCGGCCCTCGCGCGCACCGGGATCCAGGCGGCGATTCCTGATCCGCTGGAGCTGGTGGGGCTGGCGATCTCCGAAGGGGACACCACCATCGCGCTTCCCAGCGAGTTCGGCGTCTTTGACCGCTTCGAGTACGACAACGCGGCACTGACGGCGCTGCAGACGGGCTTTCCGGACGGCGTGATCGCGGAGATGGTGATCGCCGCGGCGGACCGCAACTACGTGAACGGGGTGCGGGGCGGGCGCTTCAATCCGTCCGGGCCGGTGCGCATCTCCAGTGTCAGCGGCGATGGGGTGGGGGTGTTCGGGTCGCTGGTGCCGGTGTACCTGCGCGTCCACGTGCAGACGGAAGAGGTCAGCAAGAAGACGGGGATCGTGCGGTGTTTGGGGTGAGGATGGGCGGGTCGCGTTCGTCCGCGTGAGGCGCGAGGGACGGCGCAGCGGAAGGCACGGGCAGCCACGTGGGGCGGCCCCTACGAGATTGGGGTGCGTGGGGCGGGGTTGGTGTGGCGGTGAGGAGGGCAGACACGCAGGTCTGCCCCTACCGGCGTTGGTGCCGGGGGGGGCAGGCGTGGGCGGACGGTCTCCCCCCCTCTCCCAGCAGTTTGGGAGAGGGGGGGCCGGGGGGGGGGTGAGGGCCTGCCCTCCCTTTACTGGACCGTGATCGCGGCCTTCATGCCCATGGCGGCGTGGGGGTCGCACTGGATGTTGTACGTGCCGGCGTCCATCGTGACCTGCAGGTCGTAGCTCTGCCCGTCGTTCAGGAACTGGCTGGGGGCGGGGAGGTTCGACTTGCCGGCGTTCTGGTCGGCCGGGAACGACACGTTGTGAACCGCGTTCCCCTGGCTCACGAACTTGATCACGTCACCCTTCTTGACGGTGATGCTGGACGGCTCGAACTGCCCGGAGGCGCCGCCCTGCGTGGTGACCATCCGCACCGTGTGCACCGTGCCCTGCGCAGTCGGCGTGGTGGCCGCGGTGTTCGGCGCGTCGGTCGTGACGGTCGGCGTCTCGGTGGTGACCGTCGGGGTGCCGCTGGAGCCCTGCGGCGTGTCGTTGGTGGTCTCGGCGGGCTTGTCGCCCCCGCACGCGGCGGCGAGCACGATCATCCCCAGAACCGGCAGATTGTAGAAAGCGTTACGCATGTGAGCGTCTCCTGTATCGTTCCGGTCTCGATCCATCGTCCATCAGGATGCGCATAATCTATCCCGCGGGCTCGCGCCGCAACATAGGGAAATGTCCGGCGCGCGGCGGCTTCCTCCCCACATGGCGCACGGCCGGGTAGGGAAATCCCCCACGTGATTTGACCGCGCCGCTCCGCCGCGCTAGCGTTGGCGCCACGAGACCCGTCCGCCCACGCCCAGGAGCCCCGCCGTGCCGACCCAGGTGTTCACCGCAGAGTGGGCCCGCGCCTGCTGCCAGGCGCTCAACGACCGCCCCAACTACGCCGCCGTGGCCGCCGACTGGCGCGACGCCGTGGTGCTGGTGATGGGCGCCGACCCCGCGCTGGGGATCGACGAAGAGCGCGCCGTCTTCCTGGACCTGTACGAGGGCGCCTGCCGCGGCACCCGCGTGGCCACGCCTGAGGACCGCGACTCCGCGTCCTTCGTGCTGCGCGCGGACGCCGCGAGCTGGCGGAGCATCCTCTCCGGCGGCATGGACCCCGTCTCCGCTGTCATGCGGGGCGAGCTGCGGCTGGAGCGGGGCAGCCTGATGTCGATCGCGATGTACGCGCCCGCCGCCCGCGAGATGCTGGCCGCGGCGTCCGAGGCGGGCGGCGTCTTTCCGCGCTGACCGTGCGCGCGCCGCCAACCGCCGGGCCGCCCGCGTGAAGCGCCGCGACCTCCTGCGCCTCCCCCTGGCCGCGGGGAGGACAGCCGCGCGCGCGGGCTTCCACGGCCCCGGCACGCCGCCGGGATCTCCGCCGGGCACCCTGCCGTCGGACCCGGACGCGTCGCCGCCGCGCGTGACCGTGATCGCCTACGGGCCTCACGAGATCACCGAGTTCGACGTGGAGAGCGTGGAGCAGCTGGGGTTTCTGCGCGGGCAGTACCCGGTCCTGTGGGTCAACGTGGAGGAGGTGCGCCACGCCCCAACCGTGCGCGCCGTCGCGGACGTGTTCGGGCTGCACGGGCTGGCGGTGGAAGACGTGGGGCACATCGGCCAGCAGACCAAGAGCGAGCTGTTCGAAGACCACCTCTTCCTGGTCGCGCGCATGGTGCGCCTCTGCCCGCACCTGGACCTGGAGCAGGTGTCGCTCTTCGTGGGGCGCGACTACGTGATCTCGTTCCAGGAGCGCGCGGGCGATCCGCTGGATCCGGTGCGCGACCGCATCCGCCGCTCGCGTGGCCGCATCCGCGGCGCGGGGCCGGACTACCTGGCCTACGCCATCCTGGACGCGATCGTCGACAACTGCTTCCCCGTGGTGGAGACGTACGCCGAGCGGCTGGACCTGCTGGAGGACGAGATCCTGGGCCGCCCCGGCCGCGAGGCGATGAACCAGCTCCACGGCGTGCGCCGCGACCTGGTGGCGCTGCGGCGCGCCATCTGGCCGCTGCGCGATGCGCTCGCCTACCTGGTGCGCGAGCCGCCGTCCGAGCTGGTGGCGCCGGGCACCGTGGTGTACCTGCGCGACGTGCAGGACCACCTCGTCCAGATCCTGGACCTGGTGGAGACCTG